>NZ_JBQDYE010000002.1:0-198616 GCF_052044155.1 Salinisphaera sp. SWV1 | reverse complement strand
GCGAAAAAAACGGGACGCAACGTCCGGCACGCGACAAACAGGTCACGCCGCCGGGGCTCAGTCCGACAGACTCCTAGTGTCCCTGTCTCGTAAGTTTCTTATCAAACGAGTGTGAGGCGTCGGCGTGGCTGGCAAGGCGCGGCACCCAGTCGTATCGGATCATACGGCCGGGTTTCGCAACGCCGCCAGACGCGGTGACGGTCGCGCGCAGTGTAAGGTTACTTGCGAGCCACGACACTAGGTAGAGGCAGACGCTAGAACCCCGAGCCCGGCTCGGACAAAAACGCCGCTTCCTCGTCCGTGTTCGCACGGCCGAGGGCGGCGTTTCTTTGTGGGTAGCGACCAAAGCGTTCCAGTACGGCGCGATGTCTGTGTTCGTGTTCCAGGTAGTGCGCCAACCCCGGTTCCGAGAACAGATCGAGCGCGCGGTCGTGTTCGGCCAGCGACTCACTGTGCATGAACGGCATGTAGAGGAAGGCGCGTTCGTCCGCGGCGAGATCGCGCGGTGCACCGGCCTCGACCGCCTGTTTCGCCAGCGCCAGTGCCAGTGCGTCGCCCGCGAATGCCTCGGCATGGCCGCGAAAGACGTTCCGCGAGAACTGGTCGAGCACGAGGATCTCGGCGAGCCGGCCGGTCGGTGAAGCCCGCCAGTAGGCCAATGTTTCGGCTCGTGCAGCCGGAATCAGGGCGCCGAATTCGGCCGCAATCCGCCGGTCCAGACTGGGGCTCGCCGTGAACCAGTCGCGCGGTTCCAGGGTGTCGAACCAGAAGGCGTGTACTTCGCGTGCGGGGACGGGCGTATTCATGGCGCCTCGTCGGTTTGCGCGGGCGGTGCCCGGTCGGCGTTGCGATAGCGGGCGACGTCGATCTCGGCCCGTACGCAGGTGGCGTCGTCGAGCGAGCGGCGGATGGCAAAGCCGAGGCTGCGCGCCAGTTCCAGCATGGGGCGGTTGTCGGCGAGGATCTCGCCGTAGACGGTTTTGATGCCGCGGGCGTGGGCCTGGCGCAACAGGCAGTCGAGCAGGTGCCGACCAAGGCCGATGCCGGTATGGGCGTGATGTACGAGTACGGCGAATTCGGCCTCGCGGCCGTCGGGATCGGCAATGATCGTGCCCATGCCGGTCAGCTCTGCGGGCGTATTCGTCGGGCTGATGACCAGCGAAACTTCGCGATCGTAGTCGATCTGCGTCATGCGGGCCGCCATGTCATGCGAGAAATGGCGGATGGTGCTGAAAAAACGCAGCCGGATCTCTTCCGGACTCAGGCTGTCGAGCAGGTCGAGCACCAGTGGTTCGTCGGACGGATGGATTGCACGCACGATGTAGGTGCGTTGATCGCGCAGGGTCACGCGGTGGCGCATGCGCGCCGGGTAGGGCGACATCGCGAGCCGGTGACGCGCGGCGCGCGGCGCGGCGGTGATCTCGATCAGCGTATCGGTGGGCGTGTGCAGGCGGCCGTGCGGGCCGATCGCGAGATGCAGGTCCAGCCGTGTGATCTCGGCGATGTCGACCACCAGCTTTGACAGGCGCACCAGCGCCTGGGCCAGCGCCTCGACCGCTTCCAGTGTTGCCGACAGGCGCCCGGCGCTGGCGCCTTCGAGCATGCGGCGCGCGAGCAACGCATCCAGCGGGGCGAAGCCATAGGCGGGCGCCACGCCCAACGCCTCGTCGGTGACACGCATGACCATGCCGAGCTCGGGGTGGTCGAGCACTTCGATGCGCACACGGATCGACGGGTCGGCACCGGCACGACCGCTCGGTGCGCCGACGATGCCATAGGCGGCGAGCGTTTCCTGGGTGTCCTCGGGCGAGAGCCATTCCACGCCATCGTCGGCGAGCACATGCAGGCGATGGCGGATGGCCTCGGCGTCGGCGGTGACCGTCGGGTCGGGCGGCGGCGTGGCCGTGAGCAGTTCGCGCGTTTGGTGATAGCGGCGGCGGTAACGGATGGCACGGGCCGCCTCGTCGGCCGAGGCGAAGGTGGCCAGTCGCGCCCGGGCGCTCGCCGCCCGTGCCGGCAGGGCGGTGTGCAGGCCGAGCCAGACGGTCATGAGGCGCGCGTCGAGCTCGGCGGCGGCGATCGCCTCGACCATGGGCGCGTGGGGATGCCCGGCGACGGGGCTGTGTACCAGTAGCGCGGCGTCGACCCCGCGGTCGGCGAGCGCGAGGCGCAGCGCCGCGACCGTTTCGGTGCTGTCGGAGCTTGCCAGATCGATGCCCGCGCCGGTGTTGTGGGCACGCGGTGCCGCATCGGCCAGTGCGCCGACGGTTTCGGCGCTGGCTTCCACCGGCGTAAGCGCCGCCCGGCGCAGGGCATCGGTGCCGAGTGCACACACGCCAGCGCCGTTGCCCAGCACCATCACCCGATCCTGGCGCACGCCGGGCAACAGTTCCAGCGCTGCCAGGCCGTCGAATAGGCCGCCGAGGTTTTCACACTCCACCAGACCGGCACGGGCGAACGCCGCCGAGCGGGCCGGGTCCGGACCGGGCGGCGTGCCGGGGCGATCGGCGCGTGTCTGGAGCACCAGTACGGGTTTGACCCGGGCGGCCGCGCGCGCGGCCGACATGAACTTGCGTGGCTCCGCGATGTCGCCGATCTGGAGCACGACCGCTCGGGTGCGTGGGTCGAGTGCGGCGTGGTCGAGCAGGTCGGCCGCGTCGATGTCGGCTTCCGCACCGGTGCAGGCGAGCCACGAAAACCCGATGTTGCGTCCGAGGGCCCAGTCGACGGCGGCCGCGGCCAGCGATTGCGACTGGCCAATCAAGGCGACCTTGCCCGGGCGGGGAAGCGAGGCCAGGGTGGTCATGTTCAGGCCTTTGCGGGTATCGAACACGCCGGCCGTGCGGCCGCCCAGAAGCCGCATGTTGGTGGGACGCGCGGCGCGCAGCACATCGTCTCCGATGCGATCGGGCGCTGCCCATACCACCGCTCGGCAACCGGCCTCGGCCAGGGCGGCGATGATGTCGGGGCGGCCCCAGCGGGGATCCATAACCACCGCGCACGGGCCGGGCGACGCCGGCAGACGCGAGCGATGGGGGCGTGTCGCCGCCACCTGCACCGGATCGCCCGCGGCGCTCGCTTCGAGATTGGCCAGAAGCTGTTTCTGGGCCGGCGTTGTCGGCTGGCCGAGTACCGACGCCCGGGTGCCGGAAAACAACGCATCGATATTGCGCAGTGTCATGCCGTGATGGCGCCTCGGGCGCGGTCATTGGCAGTGGTCGGCGCGGTCGGCATGGCATCTCCGTCAGCCGTCGGTGCAGGGCCCGGCAGTCGATTCAACACGCGCGCCCGGATTGGCGGGGCGGATGGTCCGTCGAACGGGCATCATGACATGCCGCCATGAGAGCAGGCTGCCATCGCCGACTCAAGTTGACCTTGGGCACAATTGATCGCGCCCCGGGATATGCTCCGGGTTGCCCCCGCCGCGGCTTCCGGCAGGGTTGCTTGCACGGCTCGCGGCGGGCCCGACGGGATGTGGGCGTGCAACATGGGCCCGATCGGTGTGAACATACTCTGGACTCGGGGCTGACTTGGCGGTGAACATGACAAGCACCGCATGGTAGAAGAGGCTTAAATGACGAACTGCGACGGCGATGACGCGCCGCACTGCACGCGCTGTGGCGGCGCGCTCGATTTCGATTTCACCATGGCATTCCAGCCGATCGTGGACGTTGCGGCCGGTGATGTCTTTGCCTACGAAGCCCTGGTGCGCGGGCCGGGCGGGGAGTCGGCCGCCTCCATTCTGGACCGGGTCGACGCGGGTAATATGTACACCTTCGATCAGGCCTGTCGTGTACGGGCGATCGAGATCGCGCATGCGCTCGGTTGTGATCGGATGCTGTCAATCAATTTTCTGCCAAACGCGGTGTACGCACCCGAGGCCTGCATCCAGGCGACCCTGGCGACGGCCGAACGACTGGGTTGGCCGGTATCGCGCTTGATGTTCGAGATCATCGAAACCGAAGCGGTACGCGATCGGCTTCACCTGCAGAACATCGTCGAGGCCTACAATGCCATGGGCTTCACCACAGCGCTCGACGATTTTGGCGGCGGCTACGCCAATCTCGATCTGTTGATCGATCTGCGCCCCGAGATCATCAAGCTCGATCGCGAGCTGGTGCGCGAGATCCCCCACACCCCGCGGCGCCAGGCCCTGGTCGAAGGCATGATCGCCATGGCCGCCAAGCTAGATATCCGCTTGATCGCCGAGGGCGTGGAAACCGCCGGCGAGGCGGCCTGGCTTTACCGGCACGGCATTGCGCTGCAGCAGGGCTATTATTTCGCCCGCCCCGGTCTCGAGCAGTTGCCGAGCGTACCCCCGGCACATTTCTCCGAGCTTGAAGCTCAGGCGCGCATGTACGCCCAGCCGTCGCGCTGACGCTGGGCGATATAGAGCACCGCGGCTTTTACGCGGGCGATCTCGGCGGGTGCCTCCAGGTCCTGACGGGCCAGGGTGTTCGCGCAGAGCCGCAACAGGGTATCGGTGTTGTCCGGCACGGCCAGGGCGGCAGCCACCGCTGGGCCGTTGACCACGATCTCCACCGCCGCGGTCGGTTCGGCCGAGAGCAGGTTGCGGGCATTGTTGCGGGCGCGGGCCAGGGAGGCTTCATCGGCGGCGTGAATGAGCAGCCGCAACGGCTGGTGTTCGGTGTCGGTCATGGTGCAATCCCGGATTCAGAGCGAATCGGCAATCTTGTGGTTGAGGGCGACGAAGGTGTGGTCGCCGCGCTCGCGCGGCCGGGGCAGATCAATACGCTCGTCGCGCACGATAGCCGCCGGACTGCCGCGCATGACCTGAATACGATCGGCCAGATACAGCGCTTCGTCGATATCGTGGGTTACGAAAAGCACTGCCATGCCCAGGCGCCGCCAGATCGCGATCAGTTCGTCCTGCAGGCGGCGCCGTGTGAGCGCGTCGACCGCCGAGAAAGGCTCGTCCATCAGCAGCAGGCGCGGATGCACGGCGAGCGCGCGGGCCAGCCCGATACGCTGGGCCTGACCGCCGGAAATCGAATGCGGCCAGCGATCGCGATAGGCGCTCATGGCCGTGAGCTGGAGCACTTCATCCACGCGTGCGCGGCGTTCGCTGCGCGACAGCTTCAAGCCGGCCAGTCCGTATTCGATGTTCGCATCGATCCGCCGCCAGGGCAGCAAGCGTGTGTCCTGAAATACGAAGCCCCGGTCGCGGCTGCCGCGGTTAAGGGCGGGCGACAGCTCGATATTGCCGCTGCTGGGCGGGATCAGCCCGGCGATGTTGCGCAACAGGGTCGATTTGCCGACGCCCGAGCCGCCGACGATGGCCACGAATTCGCCGTCCGCGACCGAGAAGTCCAGACCGGCGAATACCGGATCATCGCTGCCCGGGTAGTGATACGCCAGCCGTTCGACCGTCAGCAGAGGCGCGTCGTTCATGGCCGCCACCGCAACAGCTGTTTCTCGACCAGCGCGAACAAGCCGTCGGAAATCGAATAAATCAACGAGATCGCCAGCATGTAGACGACCACCGCGTCATAGGCGCCCACGCCGGCGGCCGAATTCATCTGCTGGCCCATGCCGGGCACGCCGAGCAGTTCGGCCGCGATCAGCGTCATCCAGGCCTGACCGACGCCGGTCCGCATGCCGGACAGAATGCCGGGCGCGGCGCCGGGCAGGGTGATGGTCAGCACGCGAGAAACGAACCCGCCGTGGCCGAACGCCCGCGCCAGTTCGTAGTAGCGCGGGTCGACGTTGGCCACGCCCGCGGCGGTGGCGAAATAGTTCACCCAGAACACGCCGATCGAAATTACGAACGCCGCACCGGCATGGCTGACATGAAACCAGGCGATGGCGAACACGACCCATGCCAGCGGCGGAATCGGGCGCAGCACGCGCGCGAGCATGAAATGCAGATCGTCGAACGCGCGCGAGCTCGCCGCGAGTAGACCGACCAGGAAGCCGGCGGCGGTACCCGCGCCCAGGCCCCAGACGTAATGAATCAGGCTGGAGCCGATGGCCGGCAGAAGATGGCCGCTACGCCATTCGCGTACCAGTGCCGCGGGAATCTCGAACGGATCGGGCAGGGTGCCGCGCGGCGCCCAGTTGAAGACATACGCGGCCTTCCAGATACCGATGAAGAGCGCGACCCCGAGCAGGCCGAGGCCGATGCGGCGGGCGCCGGCCCGTTTCTCGGCCCGACGCCGCCGTGCTTCTGCCGACTCCGTCAAGATCAGCTGCCGCTGGTGTCGTTGCCCGAGGCGCCGTTGTTGCCGGTTGCCTGGTCATAAAACGACGTATCGAACAGCGCGTCGATATCCAGCTTGGCCTTGAGCGTGCCCTCGTCGCGCTGGAACTGATACATGCGCTTGGTGGAGTCGATGATGCGATGCGGATTGGCCACGAAGTTGGATTTCGAGTGATCCACCGCGGTGGCCACGATATCGCGCGGCAACCGGCCGCCGCCCACATGCCTGGCGACCGCGTCGATCGCCGAGGCCTTGCCGGCTTGCAGTGCTTGGGTGGCCTCGATATGCGCAGCCACCAGACGGGCGACGACTTTCGGATGCGCCTTGATGAACGACTTGCGTACCGCGACCACTGCCCCGGGCTGGTTGTCGAACATCTCGGCGCCGCTGGCGACCACGCGCGCCTTGGGCTCGCGTTTCTCCACGATGGAGACGACCGGCTCGAGAATGGCCGCGCCGTCGACCGCGCCGGTCAACAGCGACTGCTGCACCTGCGAGGCGCCCTGATAGATGACGTCGACATCCGAAGCATCGGCGTGCAGTTTGTTCTTCAGCCAGTAGGCGAACACGGTCTGCGGTACCGAGCCGACAGGGAAGGTCGAGATCTTGGCCTTGTGCCCGGTGTCCTTGCGAAAGCGCGCAAACGCCGTGGCCGGATTGCCGTTTTCGAAATAGGGGGCGAGATTGCCGAGCGCGACGACGCTGATCTGCTGGATGATGTTCGAGGACACCACGCGAATGTTCGCGCCCTTGGAGCGCGCCACCATGGTCGGGCCGATGCCGAAATAAGCGATATCGAGCTGGCCCGAGGCCAACGCCTGCACCATGGCCGGGCCATTCTGGAACGACACCAGGTCCGGATCGATGCCGGCCCTGGCGATACCGCCGTTTTCCAGATTCACGAACAGCTGGGCGTCCGGCAGGATCGGCATGTAGCCGATCTGCGCCTTCACCTTGACCGGTCGTGTACCGGAGGTGCTGTTGTTCGAGGCTTGAGCCGAGTCGGAATCCGACTGACCGCAACCGGCGAGCGCGGCCACGAGACCGAAGGCAATAAACAGCGACAGCAGGCGGCGAGGCGAAGGGCGTCGAGACATGGCAGAAACCCGGCAAAACCGATTCGAATTCCCGGAGCGCGGCCGGGCGTGATGCAGCGCGATATTGCCACAGCCGGCTTTTTTTATTAATCGGCGCGTCAGGCATCGCGCGCGTCACGAGGTGCTTTTAGCGCGCGCCGGCGCCCGCGGCTCGAACTGTTTCAACGTGCGCTCGGCGGCCCGACGAGCGGCGCTTGAGGCCGGCGCCGTGCCCGCGTATTGTGCGCCTCGATTTCGGGCGCATGCGCGCTGCCGGCGCGCCGCGTCGTCATGATTTTCCCGAGGGCAACATTCTATGTGGCTACGTAATCTGTGCGTTTTTCTGGGTACCGACACTTTCCCCTGGAGCGCGGCCGACCTCGAGAACGCGCTGGGCGAGGCGCTGTGCCCCGAGTGCGGCGAGCAGACCGTATCGGTCGGCGGTTTCGTGCCGCCGATCAAGGGCGAACACGCCATGACGCATGTGGTGGATGGCCTGGCTATCTGCGTCTACCAGGAAATCAGCCGCGTATTGCCCGGCCCGGTGCTGACCGAAGAGGTTGAAGAGCGCATCGAGCGTATTCAGGCCAAGGAGGGCCGCAGCGTTGGCCGGCGCGAGAAAGCCGATATCCGCGATCAGGCGCATTTCGAATTGCTGCCGCGCGCCTTCACGCGCTCCAAGCGCACGACCTGCGTCATCGATCTGCGCGCCAGTCGTGTCTGGGTCGATGCCAGCTCCGAAACCCGTGCCGAGACGGTGATCACGGCGCTGCGCGAAGCGCTGGGTACGCTGCCGGTGACGCGCCCCGAGCCGCGCATGAACCCGGCTGAGGAACTCTCGCGCTGGGTGGCCGACGAAAACGCGCTTCCCGACGGCTTCGAGTGCGGCGACCGTTGCGTGCTGGAATCCACCGATGAAGTAAAATCCAGCGTGCGCGTTAACGCCATGGATCTGCAGGCTGAAGAGATACGGGCCCATCTGGCCGGCGGCATGCAGGCCACCAGGCTCAATGTGGCGGTCGACGATGCCATCGAGTTCGATCTGGACGATCAACTCGATCTCAAGCGTATTCGCGCGCTGGATCTGATCCAGGACGATCTCGACTCGCTCGACGCCGATGATGCCGTCGCCGAACTGACCGCCCGCATCGCGCTGCAGGGCGAGGCCTTGCGCGGCATTCTGGACCGGCTGTATACGCATTTCGGCGTGGCGGGTGAGTCGGCGGAAGTTGCTGCCTAGACGGTAGCCGCCATGTCGCACGACACGATCGAAGCGAACCGTCAGGCGGGCACATTCGCCGACCAAGACGAACTATGGCTGTTCGGCTATGGCTCGCTGATCTACAAGGCCGGCTTGGATTACCGCGAACGCCGGCCGGCCACCATCGAGGGCTGGGCCCGGCGATTCTGGCAGGGCTCGCACGACCACCGCGGTACCCCGGACTCACCGGGACGCGTGGTCACGCTGGTCGAGGCGCCGGGCGAAACCTGCTTCGGCATGGCGTATCGCATCACCCCCGCGCATTTCGACTATCTCGATCATCGCGAGAAGAACGGCTACCTGCGTTTCGCCCAGCCGATGACCTTCGACGATGGCCGGGTCGAGCGTGGCCTCGTTTACATCGCCACGCCCGACAACGCGGCCTGGCTGGGCGAGGCATCGATCGATGCCATCGCGCGCCAGATCGCGAATTCGAGCGGCCCCAGCGGGCCCAACCGCGACTACGCCCTGAACCTCGCCGATAGGCTGCGTGAACACGGTGCCGATGACCGCCATGTGTTCGCAGTCGCCGATCGGGTCCGTGAGCTGATCACCACCGAAAGCTGAGACAGCGCTGATGCTCGCACCGCTCGGTGAGTCGCGATATGAACGCTGTACCCCCCCAACCACCACTGCTGGTGGGGGCGCAGGCGTCGTTCGAGCGGAGCACGACCGATCGAAATGTGCGTGGGCGGGATTGAAACTGGCGGCGTATCGGGCCGGGTTAAAAGCGCGACCGTTCAGTCGCGAAGGCTGCGCCCTGGATGGCGATGTCAACGGTCCCGGGAATACCGGAGGCCCCAACTCCCGCTACAAGATACTAACCCGGCGCAAAAATAGATGATTTTTCGGGTTGATAGCGCGCGTATGCGACCGCATGCTCGCCGCGGCCATCGGCCGCGAAGCCTTCAAAAATAAAAGACGGACAGGCGCCAGCTTTTATTTTTGAAGGCGTTGAAAACAGTTGATGAAGTCAGCTGTTTTAATGCCGGATTAATAACCATGAAACAGAGCAAACGTTATTCATCAAGGGTTCGCAGGTCGATACGCGATAGAATGCCCGTGTTCGGTACGGCAAAAGGTCAGTAACGAGTCGCTATAACCGCACTGAACTGCGGTCCGCTGCTGACGCGAACGATTGTGAACGACCGCGGAAGGTCCCGGGGGAGTCGGATCGCAGATAGTCGCCAACCGAACCGTCGATTCCGTATTGATGACGCCGGCCGCTGCGCAGCATCGTGAGAAAGGGCAGGCGTACGCGCCGGACCGGTAGAATGCGATGCGGCTTTTTCTCTTTTCACATATTGTCGACTTTTACAGATCGAGAAGTGATTAATGCCTACTGAACCCAAGTCCGCCAAAGTGCGCCCGCTCCGTATACTGGCCTCACCGGCTTTCAAGTCTCGCAAAGTCAACCCATATACGTTCGATCTGTATACTCGGCTTGTGCGTTATGGTGCGAGCGTAGAGCAATTCAGTGCACGCCGACTGCGAGCGGACCCGGCACCGGATATCTGGCATATCCATTGGCATGAAGAATTGCTCAAGTTTCGTAACCCGTTGAAGGTGCTGTATCGATTGATGCGTTTCGAGAAAAGTCTGCGTAGCGCGCGCAAACGGGATGTAAGGATCGTGTGGACCGTCCATAACCTGGGCCCTCATGAAAAGAGGCATCCGCGGCTCGAATCGCTGTTTTGGAAGCTATTCCTTCCCCGGGTCGATGCCTGCATACACCTCAGTGAAGCGGGACGGCGTCAAGCGATTGAAAAATTTCCAGAAATAGAAAACAAGCGGTCTGCCGTCATTCCGCATCCGCATTACCGTGACAGCTACGAAAACGGCATCACTCGGAAGGATGCCCGGAAACGGTTGGCGATCGAGCAGGACACCTTCGTAATTCTGTTTATCGGCCAGATCCGGCGTTACAAGAACGTGCCGCGGCTGATCAAGGTGTTTACCGAAATCGAAGCCGCGAACGCCCGACTGATCATTGCGGGACGCCCACGCGAGAATCATCTTCAATCGGAAATTGAAGCGTTGGCCTCAATCGATTCTCGAATTACGCTTCAGCTTGGCTTCGTCGACGAGGCCGATCTGCAGGTGTATTTGAATGCTGCGGACATCATGATTGCGCCGTATCGCGATATATTCAATTCCGGAACGGCGCTCTTGTCACTCTCGTTCGATCGCCCGATTATTGTGCCGCGAGCGGGTGCGCTTCCGGAATTGGAGCAGGAGGTTGGTTCCGAATGGTTGAGGCTGTATGACGGGCAGTTGAATGCCACCATTTTATCCCGCCTTATAGAAAAGCCGGCCGGCATGAGTCATGATGCCAAGCCCGACCTCAGTGCGTTCGATCCCGAACGGGCCGCTGAAAGAACTTTTAATCTACTGTGCGAGTTGGCCCCGAGCGCGGCAGCGACCGCAAAACTGCGCGACTCGTCCGGTTATTCGCCGAAATCCTTGTGATTCGTGACGCTGGGTTCCTGAATTGAATTGAATTCATGGAGTCAAGGTCTGTGGCTTCGGGAATCGCGAAGATGTCGTCCGCCCTCACTGTCAGGGTAGTTGTCGCCTGATGATTTCAGGATCGGCCCAGACGCTGTGCCCGGCGAACCTTATCAATCCGGCATCAAAACAGCTGACTTGATCCGCTGTTTTCAACGCCTTCAAAAATAAAAGCCGGCGTCTGTCCGTCTTTTATTTCCAAGGCTTAGCGGCCAATTGCCGCGGCGAGCATGCGGTCGCATGCTCGCGCTATCAACCCGAAAAATCATCTATCTTTTGCCGGATTAATAAGCTGGCGGCGCTCCGGAAAGCGACCCGGTCGCCGAATGTAACGGTGCCGGAGTTGGCGCCGATCCGCCGTGCGGAACGCGCCACACCGGGCCGCCGGCGCGATCACGCCGGCGCGGGCTCGGCTTCCAGCGCGATTTCGATGGCTTCCTCCACGTTCGAGATGTAGCGGATCTCCAGCGCTTCGCGGACGTTGTCCGGGATGTCGTCTTCGTCGCGGCGGTTGCGGGCGGGCAGCATGACGGTCTTGATGCCGGCCTGGTGGGCGGCGAGTGTCTTTTCCTTCACGCCGCCGATCGGCAGCACCTGGCCACGCAGACTGATCTCGCCGGTCATGGCGACATCGGCCCGCACGTTGCGTTCGGTCAGCAGGGAGACCAGCGCGGTGTAGAGTGCGACGCCCGCGCTCGGGCCGTCCTTCTTGATCGCGCCGGCCGGCACGTGGATATGAATATCCGAATTGTCGAGGCGCGCCTGGTCGATGCCGAGGTCATCGGCCCGGGCCTTGACCAGTGACAGCGCGGCCTGGGCCGATTCGCGCATGACGTCGCCGAGCTGGCCGGTGATCGTGAGCTTGCCGTTACCGGGCGCGCGCGATGCTTCCACGAACAGGATGTCGCCGCCGGCCGGGGTCCAGGCCAGTCCGGTCGCCACCCCGGCGACCCCGGTGCGCAGGGCGACCTCGTCGTCCACCCGGCGCGCGCCGATGATGTCGTGCAGATCGTCCGGGCCGATCTGTCCGGGGCCGGATTGGCCCTCGGCGACCTGCACCGCGGCATAACGCGCGATGGCGCCAATCTCGCGTTCCAGATTGCGCAGGCCCGCCTCGCGCGTATATCCGGCGATCAGGGCGTCGAGCGCGTCGTCGGAAATGTCGCACTGGGCGCGCGTCACGCCGGCCTGCTCGAGCTGGCGGTCGATTAGATAGCGCTTGGCGATCTGTTTCTTTTCGTCGCGCGTGTAGCCGGGCACCTCGATCACTTCCATGCGATCGCGCAGCGGCCCCGGGATGGTGTCCATCACGTTGGCGGTGGCGATGAACATGACTTTCGACAGGTCGAACGGCGTGCCGAGATAGTGGTCGTTGAAGGAATCGTTCTGCGACGGATCGAGCACTTCCAGCAGCGCGGACGCGGGGTCGCCGTGCGCCGAGGCGCCCAGTTTGTCCATCTCGTCAAGCATGAACACCGGGTTGCGCGTGCCGGCGCGGCGGATCTGGCTGATGATCGAGCCGGGCATGGCGCCGACATAGGTCCGACGATGGCCGCGGATCTCGGATTCGTCGTGTACCCCGCCGAGCGCGGCGCGTACGAACTCGCGGTTCATGGCGCGGGCGATCGAGCGGCCGAGCGAGGTCTTGCCCACACCGGGCGGCCCGACGAAACACAGGATCGGCGCCTTGCCGTTGGGGTTGAGCTTGTGCACCGCAAGGTGCTCGAGGATACGGCGCTTGATCTTGTCGAGCCCGTAGTGATCCTCATCCAGAATCCGGCGCGATTCGGCGATGTCGATGGCGTCCTCGGACAGTTTGTCCCAGGGCAGCTCGGCCATCAGCTCGAGATAGGTCCGCACCATGGAATACTCGGCGGACGATTCGTTCATCCGCTCCAGGCGCTTCAATTCGCGCTCGGTCTGTTCGGCGGCGTCTTCCGGCAGGTGGGCCTTGTCCAGCGCTTCGCGCAGGCGTTCCGCCTCTTCGGCGACCGATTCGTCCTCGCCCAGCTCGCGCTGGATCGAGCGCATCTGCTCGCGCAGCATCGCCTTGCGCTGATGCTCGGACATCCGTTGCTGGGTCTGCTGGTTGATCTCGTTCGACAGCCGCATGACTTCCAGCCGGTAGTCCATGAACGACTGCACCAGCTCAAGCCGCGGCTCCAGCTCGATCGTCTCGAGGATCCGCTGCTTTTCCTGCGGCTTGAGGCCGAGATAGCCGGCGGTGGCATCGGCAAGCAGCGAGGCGGACTCGATCGACTGGATGGCGTTGGCCAGCTCCTGCGACGGGCGCTCCATGAGCTGGATCGCTTCCAGCGCACGGTTGCGCAGGGTGGTCATCCGCGCATCGACATGCTTGTCGCCTTCGGGGGCGGGCTCGTCGATCCATTTGACCTTCGCCGCGAGCCCGCCATTGTCGTCCTGGACGAACTCGCGCACGCGGAAACGGGCGATGCCCTGGCAGACCAGATGGTGCTGGCCATCGTTGCCGGTGACATAGCGCAGAATGTTCGCTGCGGTGCCGACCTTGTGCAGGCTGTCCGGCAAGTTGTTGGCGTCGCCGTCGGCGTCGCCCAGCAGCAGGCCCACCGGTTGATCGGCACGCATGGCCCGCTGGGCGGCGTCGATCGCGGCTTTGCGATCGAGCACGACCGGCATGACCAGCTCCGGAAAGAGCACGGTTTCGCTCATGGGCAGGATGGTCAGCGTGTCCGGGCGCTGCGGCGTGTTCCGGTTGTAGACCAGCGTGGTGCTCGGCCCCTCGACGGTGTCGGGGCTGTCGTGATTGTCGGTTTCGCTCATGATTTCAGCGTTTGGCGAGCGTCAGGTACAGACATCCGTCGGTCAACTCCCGGCCCGTGATGACCAGCCGGGGCCAGGGCAGGACGACGCGACGTTCGAAGTGGCCGTGCGGAATCTCCAGGCGATGCAGCAGGCCGTCGCCGGCCGGCGTGGGCACGCTGCGGTTTCCAGCCACATAAAGCGTATCGCCAGCGATTTCGAGATCGGTCAGGCTGCGATCGGACACGCCCGGCAAGGCGACGATCACATAGACCGCGTCGGGCGTTTCGAATATATCGACCGGCGGCTCCCACTGTCGGCGGGGGTGCGTTTCGACGCGGCGAAAGAACTGACGCTGAATGCGATCGGCGCGTTCCTGGCGGCGCATCGCCTCGGACCACATCCAGCTCTCGAAATCGTCTACGGACATCGGTTCGCTCGATTGATGATTGCCTTCAACATAGGGACGGCCGACGGGCGACACAAGCACTGTCGGGGTGTTCGTCAGCCGAGACCGAACAACCAGACGATCAGCGGCACCAGCAGCGCGGTCAGCGCGCCGTTCAGCCCCATGGCCAGGCCCGAGAACGCGCCGGCCTGCTGGTCGTACTCGAAGGCCCGGGCGGTGCCGATGCCGTGTGACGACACGCCCAGGGCAAAGCCGCCGGCGACCGGGTCACGCAGGCCGAGCGCGGCCAACAGCGGCAGGCCGAAGGCAGCCCCCAGAATGCCGGTGACAATCACGAACACGGCGGTCAGTTGCGGGCTGCCGCCGATCTGGTCCGATACGCCCATCGCGATCGGTGTGGTGATCGAGCGCGGCAGCAGCGACAGCAGCATCTGGCCGTTCAGACCCAGCGACCAGCCGATGACAAGCGTCGACAGAATGCCGGTCAGCGCGCCGACAAAAAGTGCGATCGA
The DNA here is from genome assembly GCF_052044155.1 of Salinisphaera sp. SWV1. Taxonomy (NCBI): domain Bacteria; kingdom Pseudomonadati; phylum Pseudomonadota; class Gammaproteobacteria; order Salinisphaerales; family Salinisphaeraceae; genus Salinisphaera; species Salinisphaera sp. SWV1. The sequence continues at coordinate 183,848 of NZ_JBQDYE010000002.1, read as the reverse complement.
AATCGGCAGCACGGCGCGCTTGAGGGTATCGATCTGCGCCGCCAGGGGCACGGCGAGTGCGACCGTCGCCGGGCCGAGCAGGAAATTCACGAACTGTGCGCCCTGAAAGTATTCATCGTAGGGCGTGCCGGTGGCGGACAGCAGCAACACGATGGCGCTGACCGATACCAGTACGGGGTTGAGCAGGGGAAACTGGCGGGCCTTGAAATACAACTGCTTGGCGAGCCAGAACACGCCCACGGTGAGGGTCAGCCACAGCAGCGGCTGTTCGGCCAGATAGACCCAGATACGCGTGAACGACATGGCCTACGGCTCCTCGTTGCGTGGTCGCCATTTGAGTAGCCAGTGCAGGGTGACGGCGGTCACCACCAGCGTAATGGCCGCGCTCGCCACGATCGTGATCGACAGTGCCACCCACTGTTCGGCCACCGCATGCAGATGCGCGATGATGCCGACCCCGGCCGGCACGAACAGCAGCGCGAGGTTCTGCAGCAGACCCTGCGCCGTGCGCTCGAATGGCGCCGGCGTGGTGCCACGCCACAACAGATAGGCGAACAGAAGCAACATGCCGACCACCGGGCCGGGCAGGGGAATGCCGGTGAGGCGGATCACGAGGGTGCCGATCAATTGCAGAATCAGCAGTGCGGCGATCGATCCAATCATGACGTTGTAAAGGGTTCGTCGCGAATCCGGTTGCGCCGGCCCGTCGGGGAGGGCGAATAGAGCCGGCCGTATGGCCGGCCCATGTCGGCCCTAGTCGAAGTAGCTGAAGGTGTCGCCACTACGGATGCCGCGTACGCCTTCGTACATCAGGCGGATGACGTTCTCGACATCCGTACGGTGCACCATCTCGACGGTCGTGTGCATGTAACGCAGGGCCAGTGCGATCAGCGCCGACGGTACGCCCTGGTTGCTGTAGGCGAAGGCATCGGTATCGGTGCCGGTCCCCGGCGCGCGCGCCTGGCGCTGGAACGGGATATTCTCGCGCTCGGCTGTCGCGATCAGATGCTCGCGCAGCTTGTTCTGCACGGCCGGCGCATAAGCGATCACCGGGCCGTCGCCGATCTTGAGCGAGCCGTGGGTGGTCTGCTCGATCATCGGCGTGGAGGTGTCGTGGGTCACGTCGGTGACGATGGCCACATCGGGCTTGATGCGCTCGGCGATCATGCTCGCGCCCTTGAGGCCGACTTCTTCCTGCACCGCGTTGACCACGTAGAGCCCGAAGTCCAGTTTGTGCCCGGACTCGTGCAGCAGACGGGCGACCTCGGCGATCATGAAGCCGCCGATACGGTTGTCGATGGCGCGGCAGACGAACTTGTCCCCGTTGAGCACGCTGAACTCGTCCGGATAGGTCAGCACGCAGCCGGGATGGATACCCATGGCCTCGACCTCGTCCTTGGACGAGGCGCCGACGTCGACGAAGATATTTTCCTTGGTCGGCGCCTTTTCGTTGCTGGGGTTGCGGGTATGGATCGCCGGCCAGCCGAACACGCCCTCGACCGGGCCCTGGTCGGTGTGGATATGCACGTGCTTGGACGTCGCGATCTGATGATCCGAGCCGCCGTTGCGCAGCACGTAGATCAACCCCTTGTCGGTGATGTGATTGACGTACCAGCCGATTTCGTCGGCATGGCCCTCGATCACGACCTTGTAATCGGCATCCGGATTGATCACGCCGACCGCGGTGCCGTACGCGTCGGTGATGAAGTCATCGACATAGGGGGCGAGATACGCCATCCAGAGTTTCTGCCCGGCGGACTCGTAGCCCGTCGGCGATGCGTTGTTCAGATAGCGCTCGAGAAACGCCATCGAATCGGCGTTGAGAATGGATTCGGTGTCGGCCATGAAATATTCCGTTCGTACGCCGTCAGGCGCCTGAATGCAGGATCGCATTGTCCGGCCGCCGGCGCGCCGGTTCAAGCGCGCAAGGCCGGGCGGGGTTATTGCTGCTGGCAGGCCGTGATTTCGTGTCCGGTGGCGCCGTTATCGGTGTGGGCGAACAGCGTCGCCTCGGCGCCCCGGCCGGTGCCGCGGGTCCACCATTCGTAGTGTTTGCCGACATAACGTGCGCCGTCGGCGGAAATGGCGATGTGCATCGGCAGTTTATGCCCCTGGTAGCGCACGACCGCGTGGTCGGTGTCGGGGTAGCGCGCGCTGATGGTGGTGCCGTTGTTGCAATCGTAGTCGATCGCGCTGTTTTGCGCGGCGTGATGGGTAGTCTGCGTGGCGTGCCGCGCCGGTGTGCCGCCGACCGGTCCGCCGGTGGTCGGCGTGGCCGAGGCGGCGGAGCCTTCCGGCGGCGGCAGGGTGTCGGGGGCGCAGCCGGCGAGCGCGGTCAGGGCGATGGCGCCGGCCAGGGCCGGCGCGAAGGAACGTCGAAGCATGGGTGAGCCTTCAAATCATGTGGTGTTTGCGGCTTGTCACAGTCGCATGAATCCGGACGAGGGGCGGCACGGCGCGCGTACCGCCCCGTGACCCTATCCAGGCCGTTTCATCTGGAACCGATCGTCGCTGTCGATACCGAAATAATCGGCCGGTCCACCGGCGCGCATGATCGGGGCGGCGGCGACCGTGTCGAAAACGCCATCGACCAACAGTCGCTCGTCGATGTGCACGCCCACCACCTCGCCGATGGTTAGCCAGTTGTTGGTTTGCCCGCCGGCCGCGGTTCGCAGGCGAACCACCTGGCTCAAGCGGCATTCGAAGGCCACGCGGGCTTCGGCGACGCGCGGCGCGGCCACGACTTGCCCGGCCACGGGCGTGAGCCCGGCCAGTTCGAACTCGTCGATCTCGGCGGCGACGCTCGCCGAACTCTGATTCATGGCGGCGGCCAGATTCCGGCTGGCCAGGTTCCAGACGAATTCGCCGGTCGCCTCGATGTTGCGCACGCTGTCCTTGTAGCCGTAGCTGGAGAAGGCGAGCATCGGCGGGTCGGCACTGATGGCGTTGAAGAAGCTGTACGGGGCGAGGTTGCGCTGCCCCTGGGCGTCCACGCTCGACACCCAGCCAATCGGCCGCGGCGCGATGATGGATTTGAACGGATCGTGGGGCAGACCGTGCCCCTTGGCGGGTTCGTAGAAATGAAAGGCCATGCCATGTGTCGGCTTGATTGAGGCGAACAGCCTATATGGCCACCGGCGACATATCTATCCGTCCGACGGGCCCGGGCGCGATCGATGCAGTGGCGCGCCAGCCAGCGTGCCTGCGGCTGGCACGATTGTCCTGGCTGCGCGCCGGTGTGCGCCGAACCGGGCCTCGAGCCCCGCAACGGGCCCGAAGCATCGATCCAGGCGGCGAATCAGCCCTGCATCGCCTTCTGGATGCGCTGCTGCAGTTTGTGATTGTTACGCGTCGCCTGGGCGATCTTGTTGTACTGCTGCACCGACAGCCCGTCCTTCTTGATCGTCTGCACGATCTGCTTGTTCATGTGCTGGCGATATTGCTTGGCCTGCTTTTTGTTGTCGGCGTTCTTGATCTTCTGCTGCGAGTTGCGCACCAGCGACTGCATATCCTTCTGCGCCTTGGCGAATTTTTGCACCTGGGCCTGCGAGACATGCGTGGAACCGGCATTCGATTGCGAATAGCTGGACTGCATGCCCGAGTTGCCCGACGTGTTCGTGCCCTGGGCGAATACCGGCGCCGTGGTTGCGGCCAGACCGAGCGCGATCACGGTGGCGGTCGTGGTGAACAGCGATTTGTTCATTGCTCTTGTCCTTTCGGTTGCAATTGAGTGAGCGATCCCTGAATCGGGACCGCACGGCCACCAACGATCGACCGGCGCCTTCGGTTCCACGATCAGGCGAATCGATCGTGTACCCGGAGCGACGCCGGTCAGCGCTTGCCGGCGCGCCGTCCGCTGCGCAGCGAGGCTTCAGTGAGATCGATGTCGGCCATGATGCGACGCATGGTGACGTCATTGATTTCGCCCTTCCGGCGCAAACGATAGAGCTCGTCGCGCTCGGCGTTGAGCGCGGCCAGACGCAGCGTGCGCTCCATGCCGAAGCCGCGGCGCGCGCGTCGCTTGTCCTCGGCGTCCGAATCCGGGTCCAGCCAGGGCCGATACGCCGCCATCACGCGGGCCGCGACTTCGGCGTACAGTGAGGCCTCATCGGCATCCTCGGCCTGTGCCTTGTGCTCCTCGCGCATGTAGTCGAGCGCCTGGATGGCGGCCCGGGCCGACTCGGCGCGCGCGTCGCGTTCCTCGGTGGCGCGTGGATCGTCCGCGGGCAGTTGAATGCGCCGCAGCAACGGCGGCAGTGTCACGGTGGCGAGGGCCAGCGACAACAGGATGACCCCCGCGGCAATGAACACGAACACGCCGCGCCCGGGAAACGGCGTGCCGTCGCCTTCGGTCAGCGGCAACGACAGCACGGCGGCGAGCGTGATCGCCCCGCGCACCCCGGCCAGAGTGGTGGTGGCGATGATCCGGGACGATACGCGGGCGACATTCTCGCCGCGCCGGCGTGCCCGCATCACGACCAGCTTGAGCATGATCCAGACCCACAGGTAGCGCGAGACCATCAGCAGCGCGAGCAGGGCGAACGGGTACGCGGCGAGATGCCACCAGTCGACGCCGATCGACGCCTTGGCTTCGCCCGCATGCGCCACGATCACGGGGATCTGCTGGCCGAGCAGTACGAAGATCACGCCGTTGAATACGAACTCGAGCATCGCCCACATGCCGCGGTTCTGCATGCGCGTGGTCAACTCGCCCTTGAGGGTATCGATGCTGTTGAGCGTCATGCCGGCGGCCACCGCCGACAGGATGCCGGACACGCCGAGATGCTCGCCCATGAGATAGGCGCCGAAAGGAAGTAACAACAGCAGCGCGACGTGGCTGGATGGGTCGTCGCCGCGCCACTGGGTCAGAAAATGCCGGACCTGCGCGAACAGCCAGGCCAACGCCCAGCCGACCGCCAGGCCGCCGGCGGCGATGATGACAAAACTGAGCGCGGCCTTCGGCAGCGAAAACGCGCCGGTGAGGGTGGCCGCAATACCGAAACGCAACGCCACCAGGCCGGAGGCGTCGTTCATCAACGCCTCGCCCTGCAGGATATGCAACAGCCGCGACGGAATATGGGCGTTGCCGGTGATGGCGGATACGGCCACGGCATCGGTGGGCGAAAGCACCGCGCCCAGGGCGAATCCCGCCGCCAGCGGTATTTGCGGAATCAGCCAGTGCACGAAGAAACCGACGCAGAGCACGGTCACCATCACCAGGCCGAGCGCGAGCGCGGTGATCGGCCCAAGCAGGCGCCGGAATTCGCGGCGCGGCATGCGCCAGGCGTCGGCGAACAGCAACGGCGGGATGAAAAGCAGGAAGAACAGTTCGGGATCGAGCCTTACGTGGAGCCCGAAGGGGGGCACCGCGAGGGCGGCGCCGAGCGCGATCTGGACCAGGGGACGCGGCAACCGGAACGGCAGGAGGCCGATCAGCACGCCGGAGGTGGCGACGGTGAGCAACAGGATCAGCGTGGTGATTACGATCGTCATCGAAAGTCGAACAAAGCCTTGTGTGGTGGTAACCGTTCGGGCCGCGCGGCACATGTCGAGCGCGGCTCGCGGCAGCAATCGTGGATGGCCCGGCGCGCCCGGGCATCGGGAATGCCCGTTATTCTACCCGTGTGGCCGTGCCGCACCGCGCGTTGCGCGCCTTGGGCGCGCTGGCGCATCATGCCCGGGTATGCCGCAACCGTGATGATGCATGAGGCGAATCCAATCATGGTCCGCCCTGACCGGGCCGGAACTGGCGGCGATCGCCACACAGGACCCGGTGGCGCTGCTGCCGGTGGCCGCGATCGAGCAGCACGGCCCCCATTTGCCGCTGGCGACCGACGTCACGATTGGCGAGGGGCTTGTCGATGCCGCCATTGCGCGGCTGGAATGCAATGCCGCGCCGCTCGATCTGTTGATCCTGCCTACGCTGAGCGTGGGCGCGAGCCTGGAACACGCCGGCTTTGCCGGCACGCTGAGCCTGTCCGCGGAACAGGCCATCGCCCAGATCCGGGCCGTGGGCGCCAGCGTGGCGCGCGCCGGGATGCGGCGCCTGGTGTTGTTCAACAGCCATGGCGGCAACAAGGCCGTGCTCGATCTCGCGGCGCTGCAACTGCGGGCGGATTACGGGCTGCTCGTGGTCAAGGCCAATTATTTCCGCTTCGCCCCGCCATCGGGCGCGCTGGCCGCCGAGGAACTGGCGCATGGTCTGCACGGCGGGGCGCTGGAAACGTCGATGATGCTGCATCTGGCGCCCGGCACGGTACGCCGCGAGGCGCTGGCCGATCACCCCTCGCTCGGGGCGCGGCGCGCGCGGACCGGCGCCACGCTCGGCCCGGAGGGCGACGCCGGTTTCGCCTGGATGGCGGCGGATCTGAATCCGGCCGGCGTGACCGGGAATGCGGCGGCGGCCGACGCCGCGACGGGGGCGCGCCTGGTCGAGGCCTTCGGCGCGCGCCTGGCCGAGATCGTGGCCGAAACGGCGACCTTCGATCTCGACGCGCTCGGCGGCCCGGTCCGGTCGTGATCCTCAGTCCTGTTCGTTGCGATCCGGGTCCGGCGTGTCGGTGAGTACCGGTTCCTGGAGCAGGGCGTCCAGCCAGTGGCCCGCCCGTTCGGCCTTGGTGGTCAGATAGCGATGGTTTTGCCGGGTCAGCCGACCGTAGATGCCGCTGCGCCCGGCCACCTCGATCGGCTCGCGATTCATCGCTTCGATCTTGGCCGGATTGTTGGTGAGCAGATCGATATGCGCGACATCGAGCTGGGCCAGTATCTCGCGGGCCACGGCATAGTCGCGCTCGTCCTTGTCGAAACCGAGTACGCGATCGGCGTCGACCGTGTCCAGGCCGTCGTCCTGCATCTGGTAGGCCCGCATCTTGTTGGCCAGTCCGATGCCGCGGCCTTCCTGGGCCAGATAGAGCAACACGCCGCCACCGCGCTCGTGGATGGCGGCCAGACTGGCCTTGAGCTGAGGGCCACAGTCGCAGCGCAGGCTGCCGAAAAGATCGCCGGTGAGGCAGGCCGAGTGCAGACGGACCGGCACCGGCGCGGGCCAGCGCGCGGCGTCGCCGATGATGATGGCCACGTGCTCGCGCATGCCGTCGGCCTCGCGGAAGACGACGAAGCGCGAGTTGGGCGCGGCTTCCAGCGGCACATCCGCTTCGCTCACGCGGCGCAGCAGCGACGGGGCGGCCTGGCGGTGCGCGAATACATCCGCCGCGGCGACCGAAAGCAGATCGCCGCGATCGAGGCGACGTGCGATGAGCGGGCCCAGATAGTCATCCGGCTCGACCACGACCGCCGCGGGGATCAGCAGACCGCGGCGCATCAGCGCCAGGGCGGCATGACCCGCATCGGATATGGGCAGGGCCGGGCGAGTGTCGGGCCAGCGGGCCCCCGGGTCGGCCGCCCACTGGATCAGCGCGTCGCGGCTGTCCGTGGCTTGCAATGCGATCGCGGCGGGCGCGCCGGCGGGTGGGCGGCCGAGGTGGGCCAGGCGATGCTCGGTCAGCACGAGCTGGGGCGCGTCGCGCGCGCCGGCACGCATTTCGTCCAGCAGCGCCGCGCTGGTGCCTTCGATGGATGCGACCAGATAGCGGGTTTGCGGCGTATCGACGACGACCGGCAGGCCGCGCCGAAGATCGAAGATCGCACGCTCGACATGTTGCATGAAGCGTTCCTGTATCGATTCCAAGTGCTGGGCAGTCATGCAACCGTGGCTTGCTAACGTGAATCCGCGGACGATAGGGCCGACCGGAATCGTTTAAAGGCTGCGTATGATGCCATTTATCGACAACACTTACGCTTGGCGCGTGATTCGCGATGCGCGGCGGCGACTGGCCGACGACATCTGGCGGGTCGACCGGGCGTTGACGATCGAGCCCGGGGGCCGGTGGGCGGCCGATGCCCCCGTCGAGGCGGACGCGGCCTTTTTGTTCGATACCTTGCTGCCGCTGGCGTTCTGTCGCCGCGATCATGTGGTGGCGCAGCTCGGCCAGAGCCTGGACGGGCGCATCGCCACCGTGAGCGGCCATTCCCATTACGTCACCGGCGAGCCCAGTCGTGTCCATCTGCATCGTCTGCGGGCGCTGGCGGACGTCGTGATCGTCGGCGCCGGGACGGTCGACGCCGACGATCCCCGGCTCACCGTGCGCCACGTCGCCGGCGATGACCCGGTGCGCGTGGTGCTCGACCCGCGCGCGCGGGTGCCGGCCGACCGGCGCGTGTTCAGCGATGGCGGGCCGCCCACCTGGCACGTGGTCGCCCCGGGCCAGCCTGCGGCGCCCGGCGCCTTGCCGTTGCCAGTGGCCGGCACTGATGGCGCCGGCCTGCCACGGGCCTTGCTCGACGCTCTGGCCGCGCGCGGACTGCATCGGGTGCTGATCGAAGGCGGCGGTGTGACCATTTCGCGGTTCATCGATGCCGGATGCGTCGACCGGCTGCATACAGTCGTCGCACCGCTTCTGATCGGCTCCGGCCGGCCCGGGCTCGCGCTGGCCGAAATCGAAACGCTGCACGAGGCCCGGCGGCCGCGGTGTCGCTCGTATGCGTTGGGCGAGGACCGGCTCTACGATCTGGATTTGCGGGCGTCGGGCTAAATCAGCGCCGGCGCGGATTGGGCAGGCCGAGTACATCGATATGGCCGATGCACAGCCGCGCCCGGCCGCGCTCGACAGCCTCGACCCGCCGCGCCGCCCAAGCGGCCATGCGCTCGGCCTGATCCGGTTGCTGCCGGGTTGCGGCCGATTGCCAGCCCGCGATCAGGGCGCGTGTTAGCGCGGCGTCGTCGCGGCCGAGCTGCCAGTCGCTCGGCTGCGTGGCCACGGCATAACCGCATCGCGCCAGGGCATTGATCAACACCGCCGGGGCGGCCGCGCCGAGAGCGGGACCGAAGCCCTTGTCGCGCGCCTGATCACGGGCGAGGGCCCGGCGCACGACGGCATCGTCCGCGTCGGCATCGGAGAACTGGATCCGGCCGTCGACGCTGAGCGTGATCAGTACCGCTGCGCCGTCGCGGGCGCAGGCCTCGGCCAGCGTGTCGATCCAGCCGCGCGAGACGAGATCGATCAGCGCGGAGGCGGTGACCAGATCGGCGTCGCGCAGCACCGGGGTCAGTGGGGCGGCCAGATCGACGATCTCGGCAGACAGCTGGCAATGGTCTCCGGCATCGGGGGGCATGGCGCGTTCGGCTGCGGCGAGCAGTTCGGCATCCTGATCCAGCAGGCGCCACGCGACCGGTTGGTGCAGGCGCGGGGCCAGATAGCGCAGGTTCGATCCACGTCCGGCGCCGAGATCCACCACCCGCGCGCGGCGCCCGGCGGCCGTGCGGCGCAGATGCGCGGCGGCCAAAAGCGTGAGTCCGTGGGCCCGGCTGCGATGATCGACGGCTTCCCGAAGCGTCAGCCAGTCGTCGGCGAAGTGCGAGCCCGCAGCGGGCGACGCGCGGCTCATGCGCGGGCGACGCGTTCGAGGATCGCGGCAAGGCGCGCGCCGGCATCGTCCCAGTCGGGCAGGGTGGTGGCGGCCCGCAGCGCCCCCGCCGCCAGAGCGGCGTAGGCGTCGGGATCGGACAACAACCGGCGCAGACCGTCGGCGAGCGCCTCCGAATCGCCCGGCGGCACCGCCAGCCCGGCGTCGTCCGGCAGGGTGTCGGCGAGCGCGCCGCCGGTGGTGGTGATGACGGGCAGGCCGTGGGCCAGCGCCTCGGTCACGACCATGCCGTAGCCCTCGTAGTAGGACGGCAGTATGAACAGGGTGGCGTCGTTGTAGGCAGCCGAGAGCGCCTCCGGCGGGCGGCTGCCGTTGAGATGAATGCGCCCGGCCAGCTGGTGACGATCGATGGCGTCGCGGATATCGGCCACGCACGCCGGGTCGCGTTCGGTGTCGCCGATGAAGTCGCAACGCCATGCCAGATCGGCGACTTGTGCCAGTGCCTCCACCAGGACGGCGTGGCCCTTGCGCGGGATCAGGCTGGCCACGCAAAGCAGGCGTGGTGTCCCCCCGCGCTTTCGCAGCGTGATACCGGCCGGCTTGTCCAGCCCGGGTGCCACGATATCGAGGTCGGCGCGGGCGACGCCGTAGGCGCTGGCCAGGCGCCGGGCGGTGAATTCGCTGGTGACGATCACGTGCGCGGCGTTGGCGAGCGCGCGGCGCTCGTTCGCGAACAGGCGGTCGGCCAACGCGCCGTCGATGCCGGATTCGTCGGCCAGTGGGTGATGGATCAGCGCCACCAGTCGAAGCCGTTCCGATTCGCGCGCAATGAGCTCCGGCAGCGCGCCGAACACGAGCCCGTCGACGATCACCAGTTCGCCATCGGGCCGCGCGGCGAGCGCCGCGGTCAATGCCGCCGCCGCGGCGTCGTCGGCCTCGGGAAAACGGCCGGCGAGCCCGACGACTTCAATGGCATGGCCGGCGCGGCCGGCCGCGCGCGAGATGCGGGCATCGTAGATATAGCCGCCGGTGTACTGCGTCGGGTCGCCGGCGACCAGCATGCGGGTCGGTTTCACAGCTCGGCCTCGTAGCCGGCCCAGGCGACGTGCGACTCGGACAGTTGCACGCCCATGCGGCAGAGTCCGGCCGCGCCCGCGCCGAGACGGCCGTCCGCGATCGCCTGTTGCAGGCGATTGAAGATTTCGCCGGCCATGAACTCGGTGGTGGTGTTGCGTCCGGCCAGGGCCGGGTTGTCATCGAGGTTACGCAAATTGAATTCGGCCAGCGCTGCCGACAGCGCGGTCGAGGCGGCGCCGATATCGACCACCAGATCGTCCTCGTCCAGAGTCTGGCGATAAAAAGTGACATCGACGACATAAGTCGCGCCGTGGAGCGCCTGGGCGGGACCGAACGTCGGGCTGGAGAAACTATGGGCGATCATGATGTGATCGCGCACGGTCAGGTGATACATGGCGGGTCCTGGCAGTTGGCGTAGACGATGCGCTGGCACAGTGTACGGTCGGCGGGATCGGCCAGCCGTTCCATGACCGCCGGCAGGCTGTCGAAATCGGCGTCGTCGGCGAACAGTACGTCGAACCGGGCATCCGCGCACAGCGCCAGTGCCAGCGCGAGCCGGCGCCGGTGATTCCAGCGGGCGGCGCGCGCCGGCGAGACCGTGCCCACCTGGCTCGCTTTCAGCGTCAGCCGCCGCGAATGGAACGCCCCGCCCAGGGCCACACTCGTTGCCTGCGTGCCGAACCAGCTCAGTTCCACGATTTCGGCCTCGGACCCGGCCAGGGACAGCGCGGTATTCAGCCCCGCGGCGCTCGCGCTGGCATGGAACACCAGATCGCGACCGCCGGTCGCGTTTTCTGGCCGGGCGAATGCCGCGCCCAGCGCCGACGCCACCGAGGCGCGGCCGCTGTCGATATCGACCAGTTCCACCGCGACGCCCGGCAGATCAACGCACAGACCGGCTACCAGGCTGCCGATCACGCCGGCCCCGACCACGCTGATCCGGTCGCCGACCCGGGGGCCGGCGTCCCACAACGCATTCACGGCGGTTTCCATATTGGCTGCGAGCACCGCGCGCTCGGCCGGCACGTTCGGCGGCACGGCCACCACGGCATCGCATGGCACGACGTACCGCGTTTGGTGTGGATACAAACAGAAAACCGGACGGCCGAGCCAGCCCGGCGGCCCGCGCTCGACCACGCCGACGTTGGCATAACCGTGCTTGACCGCACCGGGCAGGGCGCCGGCCTGAAACGGCGCGCGCATACGGTCGTATTCGCTTTCCGGCACCGCCCCGGCATAAACTAGGGTTTCGGTGCCGCGGCTGATCGCTGAATAGCAGGTTCGGACGACGACGTCGTCGGCGCCCGCGCAGGGCAGGGTTTCGGTACGCAGGCCGGCGCGGCGCGGCGGCTCCAGCCAGAGTGCCCGGGCGATGTCAGCGGTCATGGCGGGCCGACGATGGAGATGGTCGCCCAGACTAAGCGTTCGACAGGCCATTGGCCAGATCATGCGTTCGGCTGCACTATGCACTTACAGCGCGTGCGTTGTATTTTATAAAAATGAATAGACGGGGTTCGGCCGGCCACAGCCGGGCCAAAAGGATGGGTTGTGAAGAGTAGTTTTTTTGAGCGTTTCATCAGCCGCGGAACCCTGGTGTTGCACCACGCCGACGGTGCGGAGCAGCGCTACGGTTCCGGCGAACCGGTCGCCCACGTGCATCTGCGGACGACCCAAGTCCTCAGGCGACTGCTGGCTGATCCGGAAATGGCCTTCGGCGAGGCCTACATGGACGGCGACTGGTGGCCCGGCGAGGGTGGGTTGCAGGCGGTATTCCGTCTCTATTTCGCCAACGAGAACAATCTACAATCCAATCGTTTGATGGACCTCGCGCGCCGCGCGTTCCATGGCGTGCGCGAAATGAATACCCGCATGCGCGCGGAGCGCAACGTCCAGCACCACTACGACATCGACAACGAGCTTTTCCAGCGTTTCCTCGACCCGGAAATGCAGTATTCCTGTGCCTATTTCGAACACGAGGGGATGTCGCTGGACGATGCGCAACGCGCCAAGCTCGCGCATATCGGTCGCAAGCTGCTGCTCGAACCGGGGCAGACGGTGCTCGACATCGGCTGTGGCTGGGGCGGGATGGCGCTGTTTCTGGCCCGCGAGTACGACGTCGATGTGGTCGGGCTGACCTTGTCCAACGATCAGTACGATCACGCCTGCAAACGCGCCGAGACGCTCGGCCTGAGCCACCGCGTGACCTTCCTCAAGGAGGACTATCGCGAGCATCAGGGCGCCTACGACGCCATCGTGTCGGTGGGCATGTTCGAGCATGTGGGCCGGCCGCAGTATCAGACGTTCTTTGACCAGGTCGCACGCCTGCTCAAGCCGGACGGCCGCAGCCTGATCCATTTCATCGCGCGCAACGGCGTGCCGCCCAGGGACAGCCGGACCTGGATCCAGAAATATATCTTCCCGGGCGGCTATATTCCTTCGTTGTCGGATTTCGCGCCCTGCATCGAGAAAACCGGCATGTCGCTGTCCGACCTCGAAGTCTGGCGGCTGCACTACGCCCGGACGCTGGCCGCGTGGAACGCGCGCTTCCAGGCCGAGCGCGATGTGTTCCGCGAGCGGCTGGGCGAACGCTTCTGCCGCATGTGGGAGTTCTACCTGCTCGGTTGCGAAGCGATCTTTCGCTACGGCCAGCTCGTGGTCTACCAAGTGCAACTCGCGCACCGCAACGATGCCGTGCCCGTCACGCGTGATTATCTGTATGCCGACCGAGAGCCGGAACCGGCCGTGGCTCGGGCCCGGCAATCGTCGGTGAGCGCGGCCGGCTGAACGCGGCAGTCGCCTCGGCGCATGGTGGCGAGGCGCGCGGCCCGGTCAATCAGAGGGCGCCGCGCTCGTGTATGCGGTACCAGCCTTGGCTGTCGGGTGTGCCGAGTGGCCGGAGCATCTGCTTGAGACGATCGTCTGCCCCGGCGCGGGCGCGCAGCTTGACGTTCAGGTCATAGCGCCGGTTGCGGCCGGATAGCGCCACCCTGCCGGTCAATGCCAGCGGCCCCTTGCTGTCGACAATGCGCGCCTCGACCCCGTTGCCGTCGCGGTCCAGCCGCGCCTTGAAGCGGCCCAGGGGCAGCGGCGGATTCAACAATTCCCACCGGCTGTCCGTGAGCTGGACGGTGCCGGCCAGCGCGCTGATGGCGAGGTTGTCATCGAACCTCAGGTGATCCAGATGCAGGCCGATCCGTCCGGACAGGGGCACGAACGTATATCCCGCCAGATCCGACAACCAGCCGATGGTCGCCTCGCCCTGGACGTCGTCGAGCGAGTTGGAACCGAGCACGCCGCGATGAAGGTCACCCGAGACGTGGCCCAGATCGCTGTCCACCCGTAGCGTTGCCGAAAGCTCGCCGAGCAACAGCGCGGCCGGGTGCACGTGCCAGCGCACATGGCTCACGGCGCCATGCGGCAGCACGGCGTAGGCCGCGCGGCCGTCGAGTAATGTGCCGGAAACCCCCTGCAGCCGCACCGGGGTATTGCCGGTGACCCAGCCGGCCACCAGGGACGCGGGCAGATAGGTCACGAGCCCGATCATGAACGCGACTCCGCCGACGGCCGCGAAACGCATGATCCGCCAGTTCATCAGGAGCGGCCCCGGATCAGGGTAAGGCGGGCCTCGACCCGGCCCGGGGCGCCCTCGGCCCGCGAAATCGTCGCCTCCGAGGCGACCACGCCATAGTCGCTTTGCAGGGTTTTCAGCCAGTACAGCATGTGGTTGAAGTTGGCCTTGTCCAGGGTGACCAGCGCTTCATCGTTGTTCTTCGGCTGAATATGACTGACCGCACCGCCGAGATTGTGCGCGCGGCTGGTCGCATCGACGATGCTCAGCAGGGACTGATCGCGGCCCTTGGGTTCGCTGTGCTGTGACGAGGCGCGCAATAGCTTCGCTTCGTTGCGGATGCCCAGCATCCAGCGGGCCTGGTTGGATTCGGCCGTGACCTGTTCGCGGGCGTTGGCCAGCGCGCTGTTCAACGGGTGCCACAGGCCGTAATAGAAGATTGCGACGGCCACCACGGCGGCGGCCGCCGCCACCATGATGCGCTCGCGCGGCGCGAGGCCCTGGAACCACGCCCTGAGCGCGCTCATTGGCCCGCCCCCGGACTGACGGTGGCCCGGATCTGCACGCCCGAGGCGCTGGCGTCGGCCCCTTGCACGGAGAGCTGAATATCGTCGCGCTGAGCGAATCCGGCGCGCAACATCTCCACCGATTGCACGTTCTTGCCGTTCAGGCTGAGATTGAGTTTTCCGTCGCGGTACTGCATGGACTGGACTTGTAGATCGTCGGTCTGGCCGGTCACAGCGGCGACGGCCTGGACCAGCGGGAACAGGCCGCCGGCACCGCCGGTGCCGCGCAACTGACGAATGCCTTGTTCGGCCTGCACGCGCAGATCGTTGATGTTCTGCACCCCGGGAAAGGCATCGTGAAACGCGGTGAGTGTCTGCGCATGCAGGGCGTCGACCCGTTGGTCGAGCTGCCAGGTCTCGATGCCGCGCGCTACGATGGCGATGACGAGCCACGCTGCGGCCAACGCGCCCGTGAGCATCAGCGGTCGCCATTGGGACTGGAACTGCGAACGCGGCGCGAAGGTCCCCTGGCGCAGATTGACGCCGCCGCGCAGGGCTTCGGGCTCGGTCAGCAGCGTAGCCAGCAGGGCATTGGCATCGGCGCAGACGACGAGATGCAACGCCGGGTCTTGCGCGTCGCCGGCCCAATCGATATCCAGCGGGCGTTGTGCCTCGGCGGCGTCGATGGCGTACACGGTCGCGGCCACCGGCGCATCCAGCGCGCCCGCAACAATCGGCCAGAGATCGGTATCGCAGGCGAACCCCGCTGTGGCTTCGGTGCGTGCCAGCACTCGATCCCCGCTGGCGGCGAGCTGCCAGTGATCGGCGCCGGGCGCGGGCAGGGCCATGTAGTCCGGCAGAATGCGCGTCGCCTCGATGCCGGCGGCGTCGAGCGCATCGCACAGCGTTGTCATGCGATCGAGGTCGATCACCGCAACCGGCGTCTCGCCAGCGCGATCGGCGCTGCCGGCCAGCGCGAAATGCAGTTGCTCGACGCGTCCGGCGAGGCGATCCTCGAGTGCGTAGCGGGCCGCCTGGAGCCGGCGCGCTGCCGTCCGGATCGGCGGCAGCGGCGCGCGTGTCAGCAGTACATCCTCGCCCGGAATGAGCACCGATATCTCGGCATCCTCGCCCTCGATCGCGGCGGCAAACTCGGTGAGCGAACCCCGCGTCAGCTGCCGCTCGTCATTGAGCCAGGCCGCTTGCGTTCCATCGAAATACACCGCCAGCCGTTGGGCCACGTCAGCTCCCCGAATCGGTGCGCATGTTCGCCCCTGGGCGCACCCAACCGATGCGGCAGTCTAACGCAGTCTTTACAGGTGTTGAGCCGTTGCGCGGCACGAGTCCATCCATCGATTTTTCCCTAATAGGCCTGGGTTGCCTGGCGGACGACATTGACCGCACCGTTGCTGGCGCGGTGAAGCACGCTGTAGAACTGGGTGGTGCTGTCGGCCACCTTGATCCGGCCGGCGACCAGAAAGTATTGCGTGGCGACCGATAACGAGGCGTTCTTGAGGTTCTGTCCCGCCAGCGGGTTCGCGCCCTGAAAGGCTTTGACCGATTTCCAGGGCGAGCCCGTGCGCAGGTCGGCCAGTTTCTTGCCGGTGCCGGGCGGCAGCTTCGCCAGCGACTGCAGTACCGGCGCCGGCGCGGTATCCACATTGATCGCGGTGGCGGTCGGCAATGCACTGATGTAAGGCGCGAGTTCGCGGTACAGCAGCGGGGTCATTCCGCGAACCGCGGCCAGTTCGCTCGGGCTGGCCATGAGCGTATTGCCGGTCCGATAGGCCGGTGACTGGCCCAGATAATAATCGTCCTCGGCGCCGTAGGGGCGACGTGGATTGATGTCCGGGTCGATCCAGTCCGCCGCGGACTGGGCGATGGTCCGGGCGGTGACCGAATCGGTATCCGACACGTCCTGGATCAGGCGTGCGAACTGGGCCGCGGCGGCATCCTGATTGCCGAGCACCAGATTGTTGAGATTGAAGCGCCCCTGAAGATCGACGATGCGGCCGCTGATGGAGCCGCCGTCGATCGGCAGGTCGTCGACCGGTTGCGCCCAGGCTTCCTGCAGCGTGTCGATCCTGGAGTGCCGGGCATCCTCGCGCAGCTTGGCGCCCAGCCAGTTCTCGATGCCGATGCCGTACCACCACGCCTGTTCGGCGTTCCATATATTGCCGGAGCGATGCATGGCCAGCGTCATACGCGAGATCATCGCCGCACTGATGATGGCAGACAGCGCCACGATCAGCATCGCCATCAGCAAGGCCACGCCGCGTTGCTGGCTTCGCCCGATCATAGATGCGCGCCCGGCATGGCGAACAACAGCCGCAGATGGCCCCAGGCCCGGGTGTCCAGGCGGAGTTCGATGGCTACCGGCGGCGGCCGGGTTGCCCGGGCCGACAGGTTTGAGATCGCGCCGCTGTTGCGAGGTGGCCAGCGATCCTGCCATTGGCCGTTGTTGTCCAGAAAACGCCATTCGATCCGGGTGACGCCGCTGAGCAGGTTGGTGTCGACCGGGGCGCTGTCCTGTGCCTGGTCGACCACGCGGTAATACGACCGCACGAGATCGCCGTGCGGCTCGAGCTGGTAGTGCACGCGCTGTAATGTCGAGCGCGGTTCCGACAACGGATTGGGCCAGCCGTCGCGGGTGATCGTCAGGCCGGTGTCCGGGCTGCCCATCACGGCCGGCTCGGCGTCGCCGAAACGGTTGCGCACCGGGCGGGCGACGACTTGCTCGATGTCCTGCTGCAGCCGCCAGGTCGCCATCTGCAGCATCTTGCTGCGATCCAGCGCGGCATCGATCGAGTCGCGCGTGCCGATCACCGACGACAGCCCGCCGTAGGCGATGGCCGCCATCACCGCGAACACCGCGATGGCGACGAGCAGCTCGACCAGGGTGAAGCCGGCCTGGGCGCGCGTCGGTCTCACGAGCTACTCCCCGAGGCGGCGGTTTTCGCATGGCCGCTCGTGCTCGTCGCCGGCTTCTGGTGCTGGGTCAGAAAACCGCTCAGCAATGTGATCGAATCCTTGTCCGCCTGGTGGGTATTCGGATCGACCGCATACACGCGCACATCGGCGCGACGCACGCTGGCATCCTGGGTAGCGCTGATGGTGGCCTGCCAATGCCACGGGCTCTCGGCCATGGTGACGTCGCCCGAGCGCGTGCCCGTGCTCGGCCAGTTGGCGGCGATCTGATATTCGACCAGCCGGTTGCGGGCGATGATCTGCGCGATGGTGCGCTGATGGATATACGTCGCGTAGTCCGCGTTCTGGGCGCCGGCCGAGACAAAGGCGACCAGCGCGATCGCGATGACCGCCAGCGCGATCAGTACCTCGATCAGGGTGAAGCCTTCAGCGCGTTGTTTCACCGCGCCACCCGCCTGCGTTGGATCTGGCCGTTCGGTGTACCCGTGATGTCGAAGCGATGCTTGACACCGTCGGCCGATAGCTCAAGCGTAAAGGGCAGCAGCTCACCGCTGGCGAGAAACAGCGCGGCGGGCACGGCCAGCTTCCGGTTCCCGGGCGCATTATCCCGGGACTGCGCGGCAGGCTCGCCGGGCGGGCGATCGGCAATGGGCGATGCCGGCAGGGTCAGGGTCTCGACCTGCCGGTTGTTCCGGCTGCGGTCGCCGTTGGCGTTGATACGGTCGAGATGAATGTCCTTGTCGAGCCGGCGCGGGCGCAATGGCGAATCGGCGCTGCGAATGACCTTCCAGCCCTGGTCCGTCAGCCGGATGAAGCGATAGCCCGGATCGGTGAGCTGCAGGCCGATGGTGTCGCCCGACAGGATCGATTCGTCGGCCGCGTCCTGCGTCAGCGCCAGCAGACGCTGCGATGCGGTGTCGAGCCGGTCGCCCGGTCCGGTCGGGTTCACCGATAGCGTGGCAAACGTCAAAACGACGCCGATGATGACCAGTACGACCAGGATTTCGATGAGCGTAAAGCCGCCCTGCGGCGGCTGGTCCGGCGGCATGACCGGGGCGGCGGCGCAGGCTCGAGTCGCGCGCCCCGCATCCACCGCGTTTGGTCTCCGGTAGCGCCAAGTCATCGCGCCGGGCGGCGTTGCGGCCAGGCGCCGCATGCCCGGATACGACCCGTTGCCGCACCTTGCCCGGCACGAAAAATCGCACGCAAGCCGTGACGCAAGCTGACGTTACCGGACACTAGGAGTTGTCGTTCAGCGTCCAGTTGCCGATATCGGCATCCGGGCCATCGCCGCCCGGCTTGTTGTCGCGACCGAGGGTGTAGATATCGATCGGGCCGTGCTGACCGGGATTGCGGTAGTGATATACATGCCCCCACGGATCGGTCGGCAGGCTGTCCAGATAGCCGCCCGATTTCCAGTTGCGGGGGACCGGCTGGCTGGTGGGCTTGTGCACCAGCGCCGCGAGGCCCTGCTCGGTGGTCGGATAGCGATAGTTGTCCAGGCGATACAGCTTGAGTGCCGAATCGATGGCCTTGATGTCCTGGCGCGCCTTGGCTTCGCGGGCGACGTCCGGCCGATCGATGATATTGGGCACGACGATGGCGGCGAGGATGCCCAGAATCACGACCACCACCATGATCTCGATCAGCGTGAAGCCGCTTTGTCGACGCCGACGGGCGGCGCGTTGATAAGAAAACTGCATATCGAAACTCCTCGCGGGCAACGGTGGAACCGGGCCGGTCACTTGACCAGTTGGTTGAGATTGAACACGGGCAACAGGACCGCCAGCACGATCATGAGCACGATGCCGCCCATGGCGAGAATGACCGCCGGTCCGAGAATGCCCATCACGCCTTCACGGATGGTCTCGACCTCGCGATCCTGATGATCGGCGGCCCGGCCGAGCATGGTGTCGAGCTCGCCGGACATCTCGCCGTTGGCAATCATGTGCAGTGTGATGGCGGGAAATAGCTGTTCGCGCTGCAGCGCCCGATGAATGGCGTCGCCTTCGCGCACGCGGGTGGCGGCGCGCTTGATCGCTTCGCGCATGGGCACGTTGGTCACCACGTCGGCGCCGATGGTCATGGCATCCAGTGCCGGCACGCCGCTGCTGGTGAGAATCGCCAGCGTCCGTGTGAAGCGCGCGGTATTCACGGCGCGCGCGAAACGGCCGATCAGCGGGATGCGCAGCACGAACGCATGGAAACGGCGCTTGAATGCCGGCCGGCGCAGACCGTAGCCGAACGCCGCGATCGCGGCGGCAAGCAGGAGGGCGAGCAGCCAGCCCCAGGTGCGCAGGAAATCACTGGTGGCGATCAGTGCGATGGTGAGTGCTGGCAGGCTCGCATGTACGCTGTTGAACACATGCACCAGTTTGGGCACGACCGTGGACAACAAGCCGATCACGATCGCGATCGATACGACCACCAGAAACGCCGGGTAGATGAGCGCGGCCAGGATTTTCTGGCGCAGCGCCTGTTGCTCCTCGACATAGTCGGCCAGGCCGTTGAGCACCTCGTCGATATGGCCGGACTGTTCGCCGGCCGCGGCCGTGGCCTGGTACAGCGGGCCGAAGCTTTTCGGGAAGTCGGCGAGGGCGGCGGCGAAGGTATTGCCCTCGACCACCTGGGCGCGCACGCCCACGATGATCTTCTGCACGCGCTCGTTCTCGGTCTGCTCGGCCACCGCCTTGAGCGCTTCCTCCATCGGCAGGCCGGCATGGGCGAGGGTGGCCAGCTGGCGGGTGAACAGCGCCAGTTCGGTCACGCTCATGCCGCGCGAGAAAGACAACAGCGCGCGACCGGACGCGCCGGTAGCGCGTTCCGCGACCTCGTTCACCTCGATCGGCGTCAGGCCGCGTTCGCGCAGCTGAGCGCGGATGGCACGCGCGGCGTCGCCTTCCAGCACGCCTTTCTTGCGGCGGCCCCGGGCGTCGAGCGCGGTGTATTCGAAAGCACCCATGGATAATGCCGCCGCTAGCCTTCGCGGGTCACGCGCAGCACTTCCTCGAGCGTGGTCCGGCCCGCCAGTACGTTGGCGCGGCCGTCCGCGCGAATGCTGGGCGTGGCCTTGCGGGCCTGGGCTTCGAGTGTGTACTCCGCGGCCTGTTCATGGATCATCTGGCGCAGTTCGTCATCGATCACCACCAATTCGTAGATTCCGGTCCGTCCGCGGAAACCGGAATGGTTGCAGTGTTCGCAGCCGCCGGGCTTGTGCAATGTGGGCGGCTGAGCCGGGTCGGCCTTGAGCAGTTCACACTCACGGCGATCCGCGGTGTAGGGCTGCTTGCAATCGGGGCAGAGCGTACGCACCAGCCGCTGGGCCATGATGCCGATCAGCGAGGACGATAATAGGAACGGCTCCACGCCCATGTCGCGCAGCCGCGCGATCGCGCCGACGGCGGTGTTGGTATGCAGCGTGGAGAGCACCAGATGACCGGTCAGCGACGCCTGAACCGCGATCTCGGCGGTTTCCAGGTCGCGGATCTCGCCGATCATGACCACGTCCGGGTCCTGGCGCAGGATCGCGCGCAGCCCGCGGGCGAAGCTCATGTCGACCTTGGTGTTGACCTGGGTCTGGCCGATGCCGTCGAGGTAGTACTCGATCGGATCCTCGACCGTCATGATGTTGCGCGTGCGATCGTTGATACGGGTGATACCGGCATACAGCGTGGTGGTCTTGCCCGAGCCGGTCGGACCGGTGACCAGGATGATGCCGTGCGGTTTGTGCACGAGTTGGTCGATGGCGGCAAGCGTGTTCCCGGGCATGCCGAGCTGCGGCAGATCGAGCCGGCCCGCCTGTTTGTCGAGCAGGCGCATGACCACACGCTCGCCGGTGCCCGACGGAATGGTCGACACGCGCACGTCGACCGGCCGGCCGGCGATGCGTACCGAAATGCGCCCGTCCTGCGGCACGCGTTTTTCCGCGATGTCGAGCTTGGCCATCACCTTGACGCGCGAGATCAGCCGGGGCGCGAGCTGACGCGGCGGGTTGAGGACTTCGCGTAGCACGCCGTCGACGCGAAAGCGCACGGTCAGCCGCGATTCGAAGGGCTCGATATGAATATCCGACGCGTTTTCCTTGATCGCCTCGGTGAGCAGGGCGTTGATCAATCGGATGATCGGTGCATCGTCCGAGGACTCCAGCAGATCGGCCGGCTCGGACAGCGCGCGGGCCGCATCCGATAGATCCATGTCGTCGTCCATGCCTTCGACGATCTGGCTGGATTCGGCGTCGCGGTTTTCGTAATCGTTCTGCAGCATCGCATCGAAGGCGTCGGCGGCAACGGTTTCGACCCGTAGCCGGCGTTTGGTATGCCGACGGACTTCCAGCAGCGCGGCGGCGTTGACCGGCTCGCGCACGATCACGCGTACGCTGGCCTCGTCCTGGTTGCCCAGCATGATGCCGTAGCGCTTGGCGAAGGCGAACGACAGTCGCTCCAGCCGCGGCGCCGTGGACGTGCCGTCATCGGCGTTGATCGCAACCGGCTCGCCGTCGATGGGTTCGAGTGTAAGGGATTCGGCGCTGTTGCTCATGTCGCGATTCTCCCGGTCGACACAGCGGTCACGAACTGGGCCCTGATATCAAATGCATGGCGAGTATCGCCGACCACAAGGGCTTTTTCGGCCCTGACGCCAACCGATGCCCACGGGCGCCATGGATGGCGATGCAGGGCATGGAACCTAATCCGAGAACTGGTCGCCACGTCGCTTACCCGTCGGCGACGAGCCGTTGTCCGCCGGCTGTACGCCGGTGTGGGAGCCGCCGCTGAAATTCTGGATCTTCGGCAGTTGCGGGCGCTCGTTGCCTTTCATCAGCGGCAGACGTTTGCGCGACTGCTGCATCTGCAGATGGCGTAGATATTTGTACTTCGCAGCGCTGTAGCGGTTGGATTCGCCGTCGCCGCGCAGGATTGTCGGCCGGATGAAGTTCAACAGGTTGCGCTTGTTGCGATCGACCGCGTCAAAACGGAACAGGGAGCCCAGTATCGGGATATCGCCGAGCACGGGCACCTGGTTGTGCGTGACCTGGACATTGTTGTCGATCAGGCCGCCCAGCACCAGGATCTGGCCGTTCTGGACCTCGACCGCCGTCTGCAACGTGCGGCTGTTGGTGATCAGACCGGCGTTGGTCGTCTGTTGCGCGCTGGGCGCAATCGACGAGACTTCCTCGTCGATCGTCAGCTGAATGGTGTTGCCGGCGCTGATCTGCGGAATGAAGGCGAGCTGGAGACCGACATCCTCCCGGTTGATGGTCTGGAAGGGGTTGTTGCCGTTGCCGACGCCGGACGTGCCGCTGGTATAACTGCCGGTGACGAACGGCACCTTCTGCCCGACCTTGATCTGTGCCTCCTCGTTATCGCGCGTGATCAGCGACGGCGTCGACAGCACGTTGGTGTCGACGTTGTTCGACAGCGCGTTGACCAGCAGGGCGAAATTGACTTCGCCGTTGGTGCTGCCGAGGGCGATATTGAGCCCCTGCTGGATCAGGTTGAGCGGGGTGCCGTTGGCCGCGGCCTGGGTCACGGCCGAGAGCGTGCCGGAACTCAGGATGCTGGCCGCCGCCGGGCCGCCTTTCTTGAGGGCGGCGATATTGATGCCGAGCTTCTTCGACTGCTGAATCCCGATTTCGGCGATGATGCCCTCGACCAGCACCTGCCCGCGCCGGATATCCAGCTTGGAGATGATGTGCTTGATCTTGCCCATCTTGTCGGCCGGGGCATGAATGATGAGCGCGTTGGCGCCGGCTTCGGCGATCACGGCGATATCGCTTTTGCCGCTGGACCCGGAAATACCCTGAACGGTGCTGCCCGAACCCGAGCCGCCGCGCTGGATCGGGCTGCTGTTGCCCAGCGAACTGCCGCTGCTGCTGCCGTTGTCGCTGTTGCCGAAACCGCTGCCGCCCATGTTGCTCAGGCTGCGATTGCGCGAGTTACCGGAGGAGTAGCTCTGCCCGCTCGCGTAGGCCTGCAGCACGGGGGCGAGCGTCTCCGCATCGGCGTAGTTGAGATAGATCACCGCCGTGTCGCCGGACTCCTGAGACTTGGCGTCCATGTTGTGGATGATGCGCCGGAGTTTGCGGCGCTCGGCGGCGGTGCCCGAGATCAGGACGCTATTGCTGCGGTCCAGCGCCACAACGCTTGAACTGGCGTTCTTGTTGTTGTTGCCCTCCAGCTTGTGAATCGCATCGGCGACGTCGGAGGCATTGGCATTCGACAGATGCACTTGATCGACGCTGGATGAACCGTTGGCATCGATGCGATGCACGATCTGCGTCAGACGCTGCACATTTGCCTCCCGGTCCGAGATCACCAGCGAGTTCGACGCCGAATAGGCCGCCAGATGGCCGTACTGCGGCACCAGCGGGCGCAGAATCGGCACCAGTTGATCGGCTGGCACGTTGTTGACGTGGATGACCTTGGTCACCATGTCTTCGTTCGTGGCGCCTCCGGCGCGGCCGAACCCGCCGTCCTGCTTGGCCTTGATCTGCGGGATGATCTTGGTCACCTCGCCCGAGCGCACGGCGGCAAAGCCATGCACGTCCAGTACGGAAAGAAAGGTCTGATACAACTCGGCCGGCGTCATCGGCTGGTTCGACAGAACGGTCACGTTGCCCTTGACGCGCGGGTCGACGACGAAATTGCGGCCGGTCACCTCGCTGACAGTCGCGATCAGCGTGGTGATGTCGGCATCCTTGAGATTCAGCGTGAACGAATCATCACCGCCGTCGCTGTTGATCCCTGTCGGTGCAGCACTCTGGGCCAGCACGGCGACCGGGGCGCACATGAGGATGTACAGGCAAATCGCGGCTCCGACCCGATGCGACGTCGATTTCATTGCAGATCGATCCGAATGGTCCGGCTCTGACCCGAGTCGTCTTGCACGGTCACCGTGGCCGTCGAAGCGTGCGCGAGGCTGCCGAGCAGCCGCAACGAGGCCGCCGGGTTATTCAGTGGCCTGCCGTTGATCGCGGTCACAAGTGCCCCACTTTTAAGTCCTGCTTTGCTAAACAAGGATTTATCTGCTCCCGGATAAACCCGGTAGCCCACGAGATTGCCGTTTTGCCGGACGGGCCGCAAGCGAATATAGTGCGACGCGGTCGACGGGTTCGACAGGATCTTGCTGCGAATCGCGCCGATGCGATTCGCGACCGCGCCAGAGACCGTTCGCGACGCCGAGCTGTCAGTCGTTGCCGGCGAGTTGTCCGATGTCGATGCCGCCGGCATCTGACCGCGCTTGAGGCCGGTCAACGCGCGCACTTTCTTGATGCTTTCCAGTGTCAATGTCTCGTAGTGGCCGCTGCGATCCAGAATGACGCGATCGGTATAGATCGCGTGCAACTTGACGCCGGATACGATCTGTTGGCCCACCCTGTAACTGTCCTGCTTGCCCTTGGGGTCCTTGATCAGTGCCCGCGAGCGATCGCCGCGGCTGTCGGAGATAATCCCCGTGAGCACCAGGTTGAGATGCGTCTCCGGCGCCTTGATCTGTTTGAGCTTTTCGGCCCTGGCGTTCGGCGACGGCTGCTCGCCGAACAGGTGGGCGCCGGCAATGGCGTCGATGTCGATCGTCTGGCTCGATGCCGCCCGGCTGCTGTCATTGGCGGCGTGCGGGGCGACGGCCTGCGCGCTCGGTTCGGGCCACGCCAGCCAGAACAGACGCGCGAGCGCCAGTGCGATCAACGCAACCAGTACGAGATTGGCAATATCGGGGGCGCGCAGCGCCCAGCGGCGCGCAGCGCGAGACAGTTCCATGGCCATGAGAGAAGTCTAACCAACGCAGATGATGTCTGCGTTATAGAAAATCAGTGATGTTTGTACTTGATCTTGCGCCGGGTAGACTAGCTGCCTGTCCGCGTCCGCGCTGCAAACGAAACCCTGGCTCCAGGCCGGCGCGGTCGCCCGAGGGCCTTGCCCGCGGTCGGCAAGAAGATAGGAAGCTGGTTTGTATACAATCAACGCGCGACGGATCAAGGGATGGCCCGGTGTGCACTCGGCGCGCGCGTACGCCGCGGGTCCGCGGCTGTTCGCCGGCAGCGTCGGCATGCTTGCCCGCGCGTTCGGCGGCGGGCAGACTGTTGGCGCGCGACGGGGCGACCGCTTGCCACGCCGGCTGATCGACCACTTTCGGTCACGACGGCCGGGGCCTGGGGTTTATTGATGTATCTGCGGTACTTCGGCTTTGACAGCTATCCGTTCGCGGCCACGCCGGACCCGGCCTTTCTTTATCTGGGTCACAGCCACCGCGAAGCACTCGGGCATTTGCTGTATGGCGCGGGTGAGCAGGGCGGTTTCGTGGCCCTGGTGGGCGAGGTCGGTACCGGCAAGACCACGCTCATACGGGCGCTGGTCCAGAACGAGACGCCGGACCTGGACATCGCGCTGTGCTGGAACCCGCATCTGGGCGTCACCGAATTCGTGGCGACGGTCTGCGACGAACTCGGCGTGGATTATGACGCCGAGCGGGATACCACGCTCAAGGCCCTCGTCGATCGCCTGAACGCGCATCTACTCGAGGCGCATGCGGCCAACCGGCGCACCGTGCTGATCATCGACGAGGCGCAGAATCTCTCGCGGGCGGTACTGGAGCAGCTGCGCCTGCTGACCAACCTGGAGACACACAAGGCCAAGTTGCTGCGGGTGATCCTGGTCGGTCAGCCCGAGCTCGACGAAATGCTGGCCCGACACGACCTGCGCCAGCTCGCCCAGCGCATCACGGCTCGTTTCCGTCTACAGCCGCTGGGCCTGGCCGAGACCCGGGCATACGTCCAGCATCGCCTGGAACGTGCCGGCGGGCCGCAGCACTTGTTCTCCGCGGCGGCCGTCATGGCGCTGCGCCTGCTGACGCAGGGCGTCCCCCGGCTGATCAACATGGTCAGCGAACGCGCCCTGATGGGTGCGTATGCACACAGTCGTTCCTATGTCGGGCCGTGGACCGTCATGCGCGCGGCAGCCGAAACGTTGCCGGCCCGTCCGCGTCGACCACAGACGCGCTGGTGGCGTTTCGCGTTGCCGACCGGCGCACTCGCCGTGACCGGGATCGCGGTCGGGCTGGCCTGGCTGCCCGATATTCCCCTGACCAGAGCAGCGGAGGGGATCCGAGAGGCCCATGCCAGCAGCGAGCGTATCGCCGCCGCCGACCCGAAAGCAAAGAACGCGGCGACCACCTCCAGCCCTGCCAACGCCGGGGCCGACGGGACGGGCAAGACACCGGCCCATAGCCCGGGTGGCGGGAACGGCGAAAAAACGGCGGCCGGGGACCCATCCAAGGATGGAAGCCGGAAGGACAAGACCGACGGTGACGCGGCGGGCCCGCAGGGCAAGACGCAGACCAAGACCGACACGACGACCGACGACAAGGCCTCGGCTGACGGCAACAAGGCGAAGTCCTCCGGCAAAAAGAAAAAAAAGGAAACGCATACCCTGCCCAAGGGCGATGCCGACATGAATCAGCTGCTCCGGCTCTGGGGCGTGTTCGGCGCACAGATTCGCAGCGGCTGTTCGAAACTGCATGTGGGCGACCTGCGCTGTCTTGACGACACCGGCGACTTTGCCACCATCAAGCGTTACAACCGCCCGGCGCTGCTCACACTCCAGGAAAAGGACCACCGTCAGACCGTGCTGCTCAGCAGCATCAATGACGACGGCACGGTGACGCTTGTGGGAGGCGAGGGCACGCGCGACGTGGATCGTCAACTTCTGCTCCAGCTCTGGACCGGCCGCTTCCGGGTGATCTGGCGTTCGGACGCCGGTGTGGGGCTGATCCAGCCGGGTTCGGTGGGGGGGGCCGTGGTCTGGCTGCGCAAGCGTCTGATGCAGATCGACGGCAAGCATCCCGACAGCCAGGTTGGCCCCCCGTCGCCGGTCTACGACGATGCCCTGGGCAAGCGACTCAAGGCATTCCAGAAATCGCACGGCCTCAAGCCGGACGGCATCGCCGGCCCGCGCACCCAGATGATGCTCAATGGCGCTGTGCCGTCCCCGGGCGCGCCGTCGCTGACGTCCACCAAGTCTTCGGACAGAAAATAAGTGTCCTATCTCGTCGATGCACTGAAAAAGGCCGAACGCGAGCGCTACGCGCGCCAGGAGCTGGATATCCGGGCCTTGTCGGCCGGCGCTGCGGCCTTGCCGGCCGGCCAGCGTCCCGGGCCCTGGTTGTGGCTGGTGGCGATTCTCGTGGCCACCAACGTGGCACTGGCGATCTATGTCTGGCGTGCGCGACCGGGGCATCCGGCATCCGCCGTGGCGCTGGCGGATGCGCCGCCGCCTGGCAACAGTGACAAACTCACAGGGTTCGCGCCCGGGTTGTCCATCGCCGATAACAAAACCGGCAACCAGGCCGCGGGGCCCGTCCGGTCCACGTCGTCGACACCGGCCACGTCCCACGGTGGGACGACGCGTTCGGATCGCAACACCGCGGCGACCGCCGCCGCAGCTCCATCCGCCGGCCGCGCAAATCGGGTCGCGACCGGGACGAACGGCGACTCGCCGTCTCACGGACGCGTGCGCTATTCGAATGTGCCGCTGACCGGCGACGGGGCCACGGACGCCGCCCCCGCGAGCCGGCCGAATACAGCGGGCGGCGGCAATGGCGCGGACGCGCCGGATCAGTCCGCGTTCGACGATGTGCCATCGGTGGATATCAACGGTCAACTGTACAGCACCGTGCCAGGGCGGAGTTTCATCCTTGTCAATGGGCGTCGTTATCACGAGGGCGAGCGTCTGGCAGCCGGCCCCGCGGTGGAAAGCATCGGCCCGAACGGCGCGACGCTGCGGTATCACGGGCGGCGATACCATGTGGCAGGCCCCGGCTAGTGTCCTGTCTCGCAAGTAACCTTACACTGCGCGCGGCCGTCACCGCGTCTGGCGGCGTTGCGAAACCAGGCCGTATCGAGTCTACGCGAGCGAGCTGCAACGCTGGATTGTGGCAAAACAGCGCTTGTCCCGAAGGGTTGGGCCGCCCATAAAATCAACCAGGGCCCCGATACGGCGTTGCGCGTCTTGATCGTGACACGCCACGACCGGCGACGCGCGCCTTGTCTCGACGGATTTGCGGTCTCCAACGCGGCACGTGTACGAAACGGCAACAGGCCCTAGTCACCGTTCGTCCGGGCCCCGGCACCGTCGTGCGCTGGTCACGCTCATCCTGTCCGCCGGCTTGCTGCCGGGCGCCGCCCGGGCCGATTCGCTGCGCTGCAACGGTCATCTGGTAACCGATGACGATCCGGCGGCCAGGCTGGTGCACGCCTGTGGGCCATCGAGTTTCCGCGATCCGTGGTGGGGCGCTGCGCCGGCCACGGGGGTGCCGTCCATGACGGAATGGACGTACAACCGCGGACCGCGGCGCCTGATGGATCAGATTGTGTTCCGCGAAAGGCGCGTGATATCCATCGCCACGGCCGGGTACGGCTTTCGTGCCGGTGCGCTGTCGCCCAACGGCCACTGCAGCCCGGCAAGCGTTGCCCCGCGGTTGTCCATGTATGCGCTGCTCAAGGCCTGCGGCGAGCCCGTCCAGCGCAGCCGCGGCTATGTGAATTCGTTGCGCTACCATGGCGGTTCGCATCGGTTATTCCTGCGTCACGCCGCGCATCCGGTCTAACGCGAACGCTGGATCTACAACTTCGGCAGCAACCGCCTGATGCGCGAAGTCACGATCGAGAACGCGCGCGTGGTCTCGGTGCAGACGCTGGAGCGCGGTTTCGGTCCGCGCTGACGGCCCGCCCGCTCAGTCGATGGCGCTGATGAGTTCGGGTATCACCGCGAACAGATCGCCCACCAGGCCGTAGTCGGCAACCTCGAAGATCGGGGCATCCGGATCCTTGTTCACCGCGACGATGGTGCCGGCATCCTTGATTCCGGCCAGGTGCTGGATTGCGCCCGAGATGCCGAAACCGATATACAGCGCCGGGGCGATGATCTTGCCGGTCTGGCCCACCTGCATGTCGTTGGGCACGTAGCCGGCATCGACTGCGGCACGGGATGCGCCCACGGCGGCGCCGATGTGATCGGCAAAATCGTAGATCACGCGGAAGTTTTCCTCGCTGCCCACGGCGCGACCACCGGCGACCACGCGCGATGCCGTGCCGAGATCCGGCCGTTCGCTGGCGTGTTCCGCCATCCCGATGTGGCGGGTGTGCCCGGGCAGTCGGGCATCGGTATCGATGGCTTCGATCTTGGCCTGACCCTGTTCCGCCGCAGGCTCGAACGAGGCGCCGCGGACGGTGGCGACCAGGATGCGATCGTCGGGGACGGCGAGTGTCTCCACCGCATTGCCGGCATAGGTCGGCCGCTGGAACCGATACGCGCCGAGTACGCGCATCAGGTCGGTCACCATCCCGACGCCGAGCAGGGCGGCGACCCGCGGTATCACGTCCTTGCCGAAGCTGGAATTGGAGCCGAGTACATGGCTGTAATCGCCGCCTTCGACGGCCGCGACGATCTGCGGCGCGGCCGTGGCGGCCAGCGGCTGTGCGTTGGCGGCGTGATCGATGTGCTTGACGGTCCGGATGCCGGAGATTCGCGCCGCCTGAGCGGCGATATCCGCGCCGTCCTCGGCCAACACCAGAATATCCACGGCATCGGCGCCAAAATCGGCCGCACAGCGCGCGGCCTTGCGGGTGGGCGCGGCCAGCACGCCGTGGCGGTGATCGGCGATGATCAGGACGGTGCTCATAGCAGCCCCTTGTTCTTGAGCTCAGTCACCAGCGCTGCCGGCGAGTCGACCATGACGCCGGGCTGGCGCGCGGGCGGGGCGGTCGTGCACACGACTTGTATCGATGTGTCGGCTTCGACGCCCAGCGCTTCGAGGCTGGATTCCTCGATCGGCTTCTTTTTCGCCTTCATGATGTTGGGTAGCTTGAGATAGCGCGGTTCGTTCAGACGAAGGTCCACGGTGATGACCGCCGGCAGGTCGACTTCCAGGGTTTCCAGGCCGGCGTCGACTTCGCGCGTGACCCGCGCCGAACCGTCGTTGAGCGCGATGGCGGAGGCGAAGGTAGCTTGTGGCCAGCCGAGCACGGCGGCGGTCATCTGGCCGGTCTGGCCATGGTCGTCATCGATCGCCTGCTTGCCCATTAACACGATATCCGGCGACTCGCGGGCGGCCAGCGCGGCCAGCGTACGCGCGGCGGTCAGTGGGGCCACGGGCCCGTCGTGAGCGATACGCAGGGCGCGGTCGCAGCCGAAGGCCAGGGCCGTGCGCAATTGCTCGGTGCAGGCATCGTCGCCGATGCTCACGGCGATAACCTCATCCACCGTGCCGGCTTCCTGCCAGCGGATCGCCTGCTCGAGCGCAATCTCATCGAACGGATTCACGCTGTGCTTCACGCCGTCCGTGATTACGCCGGAGCCGTCGTCGGCGATGCGGATATGCACGTTGTAATCGATCGCGCGCTTGATGGGGACCAGTATTTTCATGACATGTGTCGTTGGATTGATCGAGCCGGCGTCGCCCCGCCAGCGTCACAGCCTGAACAACGGGCGCGCTCGCGCGGCGGACGCGGCGTTGTTGCCGACAACGCGCGGCATGCGTTGCGTATGGCGCAACGGCGGGCCTCACGGCCCGCCGTTCACTGCGGATCAGCCGTGCTCGACCAGCTCGATCCAGTAGCCGTCGGGATCCTTCACGAAGGCGATATGGTGCATGCGCCCGTCTTCCGGGCGCTTCTTGAATTCCACATTGTTCCGGTCCATCCAGTCGCAGGCGGCCTGGAGATCGGGCACCGTGAAGCAGATGTGGCCAAAGCCCTGCGGCTCGGAATTGCCGTCGTGATAACGGGCGTTGGGGTCGTTTTCGGTGCCCCAGTTGTGCGTGAGCTCGAGTACGCCTTCGCGCCGGCCCACGTATTTCACGCGCTCGGATTCGTCCTCCGGCACGTCATCGCCTTCCGTGGTGGCCAGGAAATACAACGTGAACTGGCCGTCCGGGTTCTCGCTGGTACGCAACAGGCGCATACCGAACACCTTGGTATAAAAAGCCAGCGAAGCTTCCGGATCGACCACGCGGATCATCGTGTGGTTGAACACGAAACCCTGTGTCTCGCCCGGCACCTGTTCGTGCACGCCCGGGGCGTCCTGGGTATTGAAAGCCATGTATCGGTTCCAGCCGTGGATTGTGGCCATACTATGCATCAGGCCGGTGCGTCGGAGAAACCGATCGGCCGTGGCCACGGGGCGCACAAGGCCTTACTCGGGAGAAAAGATGCTCACGCCAGCGCGGATCCGCGGTCGCCGTTCCCGGCATCGTCGCACCGACGACGGCACGGGCGGGCGCCCGTCGATGCGGCTAACGGCTGATTCAGCAACGCGAGTTGGTGCCGCCGGAGGGACTTGAACCCCCACAGCCTCACGGCTACTAGGACCTAAACCTAGCGTGTCTACCTATTCCACCACGGCGGCCAGGCGCGCATTCTAACCGATCGCGCCAGCCTGGCACAGTCATGTCCGGTAACGCGTGCCGGCGTGTGGGCCGGGCCGATCTCGCCGCTGCATCTCGAATCCGCTTTAAAACCCGGTTATCGGAGGTCTTCTTAACCCACTGATTTTCAATGCGCGGTATCGAGCTGGTAACCCACACCATGGACGGTTCGAATCATCTGTTTCGCGGTAGGACGTTCGAGCAGCTGGCGCAGGCGATGAATGTGGCCGCGCAGCGCGGCATCGGATTCCGGCGGGTTGTCGTCCCAGATCTGTTTTTCGATCTGGGCACGCGTGACCACGCCCGGACAGGCGCGTACCAGGAGTTCGAGGATGCGGAAGCTGATGGGCGCGAGTTCGACCGGGATCTGTCCGCAGTAGACGCTGCGTTGTTCCAGGTCCATGTGCAGCTCGCCGGCGGTGAGCTGCGCGAGCCCCTGGCCGCATTCGGTCATCAGGGCCTTGAGTTGCTCGTGCAGCTCGCGGGGCTCGACCGAGCGCAACGCAAAGGCGTGCGGCCCGCATTCCGCGGGATCGCAGGGGCGCAGAGAGCCCGCGGCGAGTGCGAGCACGGGGGTTCGGCGGCCGGCGGCATCCGTGAGCTGCCGGCAGAACGCGTCGACGCCGCAGCGCGGCATTTCGCTGTCCAGCACGACGATGTCGTAACGGTTCATCTCGCACAGTCGCAGCGCGAGCGCTTCGTCGTCGGCGTAGTCCGGCTCGTCGCCAGCGGCTTCGATGGTGTCCCCGATCTGGGTGGCAAGAGGGATATCGTCTTCGATGATCAATACGTGCATTGCCGGGTCCCGAGTCTGTTGTCGTCGATTGGCGGGCATACCGCATCCCAGCGCTATGACAATGATTTAGCGGCAAGGTTTACTCAGGGGCGAAAAAAAACGGGCCGTGTCCCGCCGGCCGGGATGCCGGCCCGGCGTGCGGGCTCGGCAGCGCCATCGCGCTGCCGATGATCAGCGCTCGCCGATTGCCGCTCGGCTGATGCACGACGCCCACGGCAGTCGGGCACAATCCATACGCGCCGCGCCCGTCAAGCGGAACGGCGCAGAGCGGCGATCGCGCCTGGCATGTCATGCCAATGCGTCAGTACGCCGTCCGCGCCGAGTTCGGCGACCGGGGCGGCGGCGTAGCCGAATGCCGCGAGCAGCACCGGCAGGCCGGCGGCGTGACCGGCCTTGCGATCGACGGCCATGTCGCCCACGTACAGCGCGGCGTCGGCATCGCAGGCCAATGCCGCGAGGCAGGCCCGTAGCGGCGCCGGATCGGGCTTGAGTGGGTGAACGCCGGCCCCGATCACCACATCGATATATTCGTCCAGGCCGAGATGCGCGATCACGTGCTCGGCGATCCGCTGCGGCTTGTTGGTGCAGACCGCGAGCCGTCTGCCATCGGCCCGCAGACGAGCGAGCGCCTGTCCGGCGCCGTCGAAGACGACGCTGTCCTGGCAGGGGCGGTCCTGGTAGCGGGCCGTGAAGGCAGCTGTGAGCGCGTCGATCTCCGTGCCGGTGGCGGCTACGGCATGGGCGTCGAGGACGCGCTCGATGAGCTTCCGGGCGCCATCGCCGACGAACCGGCGTGTGGCGGCGGCGTCAATGACGATGCCGTGGTCCCTGAGTGCCGCGTTGACCGCGGCGGCGATGTCCGCCGCGCTGTCAATCAGCGTACCGTCGAGATCGAAGATCACGACCTGTGGCCAGCGGGTGTCGGCTTGCGGGATGGATCGGGTCATGGGCGGAACTCGCAGGCGGTTGGCGGGTGGGCGACGGGTCTTGGCGTAGAATGATCGTCTGTCTTCATTGTCCGTTCGAGGCCCGCGTGCCGGAAACCGCCTCGCAGGCCAGCCTGTGGTCTCTGCGACGCCAATTGTTCGCCCAGACCTGGCCGATGGCGATCGGGGTGCTGTCGTTGCTGGGCTTCCAGCTGGTCGACGCCGCCTTCGTCGCGCGGCTGGGAACCGGGCCGTTGGCAGCCCAGTCGTTCACGTTCCCCGTCACCTTTCTGATGATCGGGATTCAGGTGGGTCTCGGCATCGCGATCGCGGCACTGATATCGCGCGCGATCGGCGCCGGCGAGATCGAGAGATCGCGACGCCTGGGTTCGCTGGTGCTGATCGGCGGCAGCCTGACCGTCGGCGTGCTCGCGATCGTGCTCTGGTTCGCCCACGACATGATCTTCGCGCAGCTCGGGGCCAGCGCCGAGAACCTCGATCGGATTGCGCCGTACTGGGCAATCCAGCTCGTGGCCAACTGGTTGTCGGCGCTTTTGTACTTCGGTTACACGCTGTTTCGGGCACACAACGACACGCGCCTGCCGGGCATGCTGATGGTGCTCACCAGTCTGTGCAATCTGGCGCTGGATCCGCTGATGATCTTCGGCTGGGGGCCGGTCGGCGGCTTCGGGCTGCCGGGCGCGGCGATCGCGACCATCATCGCCTTTCTGATCGGGTTGTCGATTCTCGCGGCGTGCCTGTGGCGCCAGGACTGGCTGTCGAACGCCGGCCTGGTCGAGGAGGCCCGGCGTTCGACGCGGCCGTTTGCGGTGATCGCCGGGCCGGCCATGATCAGCCAGCTGATGCCGCCGCTGGCGGCGATGGTGACGACCGGGCTGGTGGCGACGCTCGGCGATCCGGCGGTTGCCGCCTGGGGGCTGCAGAGCCGGCTGGAGACCATGTCGCTGATGGTCGTGCTGGGCCTGACCATGTCGTTGCCGCCGTGGCTGGGGCATTGTTACGGTGCCGGCAACTGGCCGCGCATCCGGGCGCTGACGCATATCGCGTTTCAGGCGGTGCTGATCTGGCAGTTGCTTTTCGGCATGGCCATGGCGTTGGCCGCCCCCCGGGTGGCGGCGGCATTGGCCGGCAACGCCGCGGTCCAGCATGACCTGGTACAGCTCATCCGTTTCATGCTGCCGAGCTATGCGCTGCTGGGTGTCTGCATGATCGTGGTATCGGCCTCGAACGCGCTCGGCTGGCCGGTGCGGGCCATGCTCATCTCGTTCGCGCGCCTGTTTGTCTGCTATCTGCCCTGCGTGGCCCTCGGCGTATTCGCATCCAGCATGACCACGACGGCGCTCGGCGCGCTGGCGGGCAACGTCCTCGCCGGCGCGATGGCATGGTTGCTGTTTCGCGCCAGTCTGGCGCGCGTGGACGATCACGGCCGGACGAGGACCAGGGCCCGGGCCAGGGCGCGGGCATGAGCAGGCCGGATGAAGCCGAGCCGGCGCCGCCGCGCATCGATCGGGCGATTGGTGTTTACCGAACACGAAAGCCGACGCCGCTCACGACTGAGCCGGAGACGGTGCAGCTGTCGTTGTAGCACCGGCCGCATGCGGCTTCGAAGCGCCGTTACCGGTGCCGAGCATGACCTTGACATGGGCCAGCGCGTGCTTCATTCGGTGCTTGACGAGGGCCCGCACTTTCCCGGGTACCGCGCCGGCGGCGGACTGGAAGCGGGCCTGCCAGATCAGCCGTGAGCCCGAGGCGGTGGCCTCGACCTCGACCCGGTCGCGATAGTGTCGTAGCGGCATGTCGGTGTGGATCATGCGCGTGGCGAACATGCGCTTGCCGGCGTTCCAGGCGGTCAGCGTATCGTCGATGGTGCTGCCATCCGCCGTGGTCATGTGGCGTTTGGCCCCGGGCTTGTTGTTCTTGCCGCGCGTGAGCGTGGTGCTGGTGATGAACGGATCCCAGACACTCGGTGCGTCGTAATCGCGCACGGTGGACCACACGATGTCCGGCGCCGCGGCGATCGTCACGCTGTCGCTTTCATGCAATGTCGGCGCTGACCTGGATCCGGAGTCGGGCCCGGCGGCAAGAGCGCTGCCGGCCATCAGGGACAGCAGAAATAGTGCCGTAGCTCGTCGTTTCATGTGACCTCTCAAAGGGGCTTGGCAACTCTGGGATCGTTGCAGACGACAAAGGTTCCTGACGCGCTGCTTGCGTTACGTTTAGTATCGGCGCATCGCCCATCAATCGCTGCCCTCGATGACCGCTTCGTCTGCCGTGTTGCCCCACTCTGGATTCAAGTCCCTGCGCTGGCTCGTCGTGCTTGTGCTCGTCGGCCTGCTGGCCGGCTGCGGGGTGAATACCATCCCGCGTGACAACCAGGCGGTCAACGCCGCATGGGCCCAGGTGCAGAACGAGTACCAGCGCCGGGCCGATCTGATTCCGAATCTGGTATCCACGGTCAAGGGCTACGCCAAGCAGGAGCGGGACACACTCACCGCGGTCACCCAGGCGCGGGCCAAGGCCACGTCGATCCAGGTCGATGCCAGTACCATCGACAACCCCGACAAGCTCAAGCGCTATCTGTCGGCCCAGAATCAGCTGTCGGGGGCACTGGGCCGGCTGCTCGCGGTATCCGAGCGCTATCCGGACCTGAAATCGAACCAGAATTTCCTGGCGCTGCAGTCGCAGCTGGAGGGCACCGAGAACCGGATCGCGGTCGCGCGGCGCGATTACATTCAGGCGGTACAGAAATACAACACCGATCTGGTGACGTTTCCCGGCCGGATCTGGCATTGGCTGCTGTATAGCGACATGAAGCCGCACGCCAATTTCAAGGCCTCGTCGCCGAACGCGGCGCAGGCGCCCAAGGTGTCGTTCTGATGCGGCCTGGCCTGCGCCGGGCGTTTGTTGCCCTGGTCGCGCTGGCGTTGATCGCGACCGCCTGCGTCGCCGACGCCAAACCGGATTTTCCCAAGCTGACCGGCCGGGTGGTGGACAACGCACAGATGCTTTCGCCGGCCGCGGAGTCACGGCTCACCCGCATGCTGGCGGCCCTCGAGCAGGCCAACGGCGATCAGGTCGTCGTGGTCACGCTGCCCGATCTCGGCGGCGACTCGATCGAGACCTATGGCTACCAGCTCGGCCGCGCCTGGGGTATCGGGCAGAAGAAAAAGAACAACGGCGCGCTGTTGATCATCGCCAAGAAAGAGCATGCGGTCCGGATCGAGGTCGGCTACGGCCTGGAAGGGCAGCTGACCGACGCCAAGTCCTCGGTGATCATCCATCAGGTCATCGAGCCTGCCTTCAAGAAGGGCGATTTCGACGCCGGCGTGCTCCGGGGCACGGCCGCCATCGTCCAGCTGCTCGGCGGCAAACCGCCGTCCGAGTTGGTGCAGCAGGCCTCGCAGGCGATGCAGCATCAGCAGCACGAACAACGGCGGCCCTCGCTCGGGCATACGCTGATGTTCTTTGTGCTCATCATCGCCATTGTCGCGCTGTTCGGCGGCGGCGGTGGCGGTGGTCGTGGCGGGCGCCGGCGCCGCGGTGGCTTCATGCCGTGGTTCATCCCCATGGGCGGAGGATTCGGTGGGGGTGCCGGTGGTTTCGGTGGCGGCGGCCTCGGCGGGGGCGGATTCTCCGGCGGCGGTGGCGGCTTCGGGGGCGGTGGTGCCTCGGGAGGTTGGTAAGCGATGACGGTTTTCAACGAACGGGCACGCGAGGCCGTGGCCGAGGCCATCAATCGAATCGAGCGCGATACCGATGCCGAAGTGGTCACCGTGGTCGCGCGCCAGGCCGATGAATATCGCTGGGTGGGGCTGTTCTGGGCTGCGCTGGCCGCGCTCATGCTGCCGGGGCTGGTCGTTTTCTTTCCGGCATGGTTCGACGTGCGCACGCTGCTGCTGGTTCAGTGGGGCGTGTTCGTGGTGCTCGGCGCGATCTTTCAACTGCCGGCGGTCACACCGCGGTTGGTGCCCAGGGGCCTGCGGCATGCACGCGCCGCGGCACTGGCTCGCAGCCAGTTCCTCGAGCAGAGCCTGCATCGCACGGAGGCGGCCACCGGGGTACTGATCTTCGTGGCCGAAGCCGAACGCTATGTCGAGATCCTGACCGATCACGGCGTGGCCGCGCGCATCGACGACGCCAGCTGGTCGGCGATCATCGAGCGGTTCACGGCGCGTGTCGCGGCAGGCGAGACCGAGGCGGGGTTCGTCGAATGCGTGGAAGCCTGCGGTGCCCGTCTCGCCGAGGCCGTGCCGGCCACGCATGCGCGCAACGAGCTGCCCAACCGCCTGGTGGTTCTGGACTGAGAAAGACACGGGTCCGTCATTGGTCGCAGGACGGAACACGGGGCGCCTTTGTTGCTAGACTAGACCGCTTTTCTGCGACCCGCAGGGGGCACGAAATGGCCGAAGACAAGCCGCTCGTCGGCGTGATCATGGGCAGCACGTCCGACTGGGACACCATGCGCCATGCGCACGAGATGCTCGAGCGTTTCGAGATTCCGCACGAGTGCCGTGTGGTTTCGGCCCATCGCACGCCGGATCTGATGCGTGAATACGCCACCACGGCCGAAGACCGCGGCCTGGAGGTGATCATCGCCGGTGCCGGCGGGGCGGCGCACCTGCCGGGCATGGTGGCCGCCCAGACGCTGGTGCCGGTGCTCGGCGTACCGGTCAAGAGCCGGGCGCTGCAGGGCATCGACTCGCTGTTGTCGATCGTGCAGATGCCGGGCGGCGTGCCGACGGCCACCTTCGCCATCGGCGACTCCGGCGCCAAGAACGCCGCGCTGTTCGCCGTCGCCCAGTTGGCCACCCGCCGCGAGCCGTTACGCCGGGCGCTCGCCGATTTCCGGGCCGCACAGGCCGAAAAAGTTCGAAACGAGACGTTGTCATGACGCGATCCAGTGGTTTTCGTTCCACCATTGCTCCGGGATCGACCGTAGGCGTGCTCGGCAGCGGTCAGCTCGGGCGCATGTTCGCGCTTTCGGCGCGCCGCATGGGCTATCGCGTGCATACCTTCTCACCGGGCGACGATACGCCGATGGGCCAGGTCGCCGATCGCGAGGCGGTGGGCGACTACCAGGATCTGGACGCCGTGGCGGAATTTGCTTCGCGCGTCGATGTGGTGACCTTCGAATTCGAGAATGTGCCGTTCGAGGCCGCCGCGACGGCCGCCGAGTACGTCCCGGTGCGCCCGGACGGCCGGGTGTTGCATATCGCGCAACATCGCCGGCGCGAGAAGGATTTTCTGCATGGGGCGGGTTTTCCCACCGCGCCGTTCGAACACGTGCCCGATCGCGCCACGCTGACCGGGGCGATCGAGCGGCTGGGCACGCCGTGCGTGCTCAAGACCGCCGGCTTCGGCTACGACGGCAAGGGCCAGTACGTAATCAAGTCGCCGGACGAGGCCGATACGGCGTGGACGGCGATCGGCGCCGGCGAGGCGGTGCTGGAAGGCTTCGTCGATTTCGACAGCGAGGTCTCGGTGATTGCCGCGCGCGGCGCGGACGGCGCATTCGCCCATTACGGCGTGGTCGAGAACCGGCACCGCGATCATATTCTGGATGTCTCCATCCCGGACGCGGTGCTCGATCCGAGGGTGGCCGACGAGGCGATACGAATCGCGCGCGGCGTGCTGGAGGCGCTGGATGTGGTCGGCGTGCTGTGCGTGGAGTTCTTCCTCGGCCGCGACGGCACCCTGCGCGTGAACGAGCTGGCACCGCGCCCGCACAATTCCGGGCATTTCTCGTTCGATGCCTGTGCCACCAGTCAGTTCGAGCAGCAGCTGCGCAGTGTCTGTGGTCTGCCGTTGGGCGACACCACGCGGCTGGCCCCGTCGGCAATGGTGAACCTGCTGGGCGATCTCTGGCAGGACGGTGCCCCGGACTGGACGGCGGCGTTGGCCGATCCGGCACTCAAACTGCATCTCTACGGCAAGGGCGAAGCCCGCGCGGGCCGCAAGATGGGGCATATGACGGTATTCGGTGACGACCGTGAGGATGCGGCGCGGCGCGCGGTCGCGGCCCGGGATCGCCTGCTGCGATCGGGTGGTTGAGCGACGGAGTACCTTGACCGGCGCGCGCGTGAAACGCCGACGCGGTCGCTTCACGCGCCGACGGGGCCAGCGCAGTTGGCTCGGCTATCTCTGGCATCTCGGCCGCTCGCCTTATTTTCGCTATCGCAATGCGCGGTATCTGCATGCGCTGCGGGTGGCGGTGGCGATGGGCGCGTCGATCGGCCTGACCACCGGCCTGGGCGTGCCGTACGGATTCTGGGCCTCGATCACGTTGCTGGTGGTGATCGGCGGACTCCAGCATCACGGCAATATTCGCAAGAAAGCCTTCGAGCGCGGCGTGGCAACTGCGATCGGCGCCGCCCTGGGGCTGTTGCTCATCGCCCAGCACAGCGTGCTCGGCATGACGTCGCTCACATACGCGCTGACCTCCATTCTGGCGGGCATCTGTGCCTACTACGCGGTCGGCAAGGCGGGCTATATCGCGCTGCTGACCGGCATCACGCTGGTGATCGTCGGTGGCCACGGCGACAACGCACTGGATATCGGCCTGTGGCGGGCGGCCAACGTCGGTATCGGCACACTGGTGGCGCTCGTGTTCTCCTTCGCCTTTCCCCTGTATGCCACCTACGACTGGCGTTTTCGTCTGGCGGAGAATCTGCGCGAATGCGCGCGGCTCTATCCTCGCCTGATGATCGGTTCGCCGATGGCTGCGAAAGAGCAGGTGAGCGTATTTGCCCAATTGTCGCGCCGGCTGGTGGCGCTGCGCTCGCTGATTGCGCCGGTGGCCAAGGAACTCGGCGTGCCGGCCGGGCGGCTGGAGGAGATCCAGCGGCTGCATCGCTCGATACTGAGTGGGCTGGAAATGCTGGCCACGGCCGCCGCGCAGCGCGAAGACAGCCCCCAGTGGGGCGCGACTCATGAATTGCTGACCGCACGACGGTCGGTCATGCGGCGGATGCTGCTGGCCAGCGCCCGGGCGTTGCGTTCCGGCGATACACGGCGTCTGCAGGCACTGGCGCGCCGCGAAGTCGGCCGCACGCCGGGGCCCGATCCGGATTCGCATCTCGCCTACGAGATGCAGGGGTCATATTGGCTGGCACAACGGCTCAGCGAACAGTCGCGACAGCTCGCCCTGGAACTGGCGGCCATCGAACTCAGGTAGTCGGCGTATATTGAAAGCGGCCGCGTCTGTTACATTCGATTGGTCACAATTTAATGGTGAGGCTCACCAATGAAGAAAAATCTGATTCGCACAACATCCATCGCCGTAGCCGGCGCCATCGCACTCGCCGCCCTGACCGCGCTGCCGGCGCTCGCCGCCGACACCCAGCATCTGCGCGGCCGGATCACGTCGGTATCCGACAATGGCTTTACGATGACCACCCGATCCGGCGACGAGCGCCAGGTCGTGCTGTCGTCGGATACCAAGATCGCGGCCGTGACGAAAGGCGATCTGTCGAACATCGACAAGGGCACCTTCATCGGCACGGCCAATGTCGAACGCGATGGCGAGAACCGGGCGCTTGAGATGGTGATCTTTCCGCCGTCGATGAAGGGCACGGGCCTGGGTGATTACGGCTGGGATCTGTCGCCGGCGATGGCAAATGGCAGCGCCGGCGGTCAGGGCAGTGCCACCGCCAATGGTTCGAGCATGACCAACGGCACCGTCAGCGCCAAAACCAGTGGTGGCATGAGCGGCGGCTCAAGCATGACCAATGGCACGGTGAGCGCGAAGAGCGGCGGCTCGATGAGCTCGGGCTCGAGCATGACCAACGGCAGTGTGACCAGCGCGTCGGGCGGCGGCCAGTCGATCACCCTGCAGGTGGATTACGGCAAGGGCAGCAAGACCATCGTGGTGCCGGCCGACGTGCCCACGGTCAAGGTGGCGCCGGGTAGCCGTTCGGATATCAAGGCCGGTGCCCATGTGTTCGTCGCCGGGCCGCAGGCCGATGGCAAATTCAGCGCCGAGCGCGTGATTGTCGGGCGTAATGGCACCGTGCCCCCGATGTAGTTGACCGCGGCCATATCCCGGTAAAAGAGAAAGCGGCACCGCGTGGCGCCGCTTTTATCGATACTGGGCATCGAGCGCCCACAGCCGGGCCAGCGTCTGGGTATCGGGCATGCCGTTCACGCCGGACGGACGGAAGTGCATCTGAAAGGCACGCAATACCGCGCGGGTTCGCGCATCGAGCCGACCGCTGACCGGCAGGTCGTAGCCATAGTCGGCGAGCCGGGACTGGATCCGCGCCACGGGCGGCGCATGGTCGGCGAAACGCCGCGCATATATCGCCACCCGTTCCGGATCGGGCCAGGCGCCGATACCCGCTTCGTAGAGCCAGTGCCATGGGAACGCCGGGCCGGGGTCGATCTTGCGCTGCGGGGCGATGTCGGCATGTCCGACCACGTTCGCCGGCTTGATGTCGTAACGCGTCACGATATCGCGGGCCAGCGCGATCACAGCCCGGATCTGGGCATCGGTATAGGGTTGCCATCGACGCGGCTCGCCCGGCGTGTCGATGGGGCCCAGATTGACGATCTCGATACCGATCGAGGTGTCGTTGATGTGATGGCGCCCGGCCCAGCTGCTGACCCCGGCATGCCACGCGCGTTCGTCCTCGGGCACGAGCTGGCGCACGATGGGCGCGCCGTCGCGTGTCGCCGGATGCGGCCCAACCAGGTAATGCACGCTCACATGAGGCCCCGTCAGCACCTTCAACGCGCGGCCGGCGCGATCTCTGGTGTAGTGCAGGACCAGAAAACGCACGCGATAGTTGTATGCGCTGGCCTGTACGCTTTGGTCAGCCCAGTAACCCGATCGCTTCTTGAGCGTGGCCGGCGGCCCGCAGCCGGCCAATGCGGCCGCCCCGGCGAGCGCCAGGCTCAACAGCCAGCGTCGGCCGTGCCTCGGCAACGGCGCTCGCATGCGGCTCAATCGCCGGTGCCGCGCGGCCGGTCTGTGTCGTCGTAGCTGATCTCGGTCTTGCCGTGCGGTTTCGGGCGGCCGTGTTCGTCGACCGAGACGAATACGATCTGGTCGATGGTCAGAATCGACTTGCGGCTGATCTTGTTGCGCACTTCGCAGCACATGGTCAGCGACGTACGCCCGAATTTGGTCGCCATGATGCCCAGTTCGATGACGTCGGACTGGACGGCGGTCGACACGAAATTGATTTCCGAGATGTACTTCGTGACGATACGCGGGTTTTCGAGCTGGATGATCGCGTAGATCGCGGATTCTTCGTCGATCCAGCGCAGCAGGCTGCCCCCGAACAAGGTGCCGTTCGGGTTCAGGTCTTCCGGCTTGATCCACTTGCGCGTATGAAAATTCATTGAGTCGTCCCGGCGAATGACGATCAGTATTTTACTGATCCGATCGGCAAAAGGTTATTTGCAAGCCGGCTAAACCGACGGACTTTCGGGAACCGCCATTGTCCACTGACACCCAGCAATCCATCGAAGATGTTCTCGATCGCGTGCAGACGCGCGACCGCTATCGGCTGCTCCGGCAATGGAACAAGGCCGGCGACGCCGCGGCCCGGGCCAACGTCGAGCAAGACATCGCCGCTAGCGCGGCGATCACGGAACGACGCGCCGCGGAGCGCCCGCCGATCGCACTGGCCGAGGGATTGCCGGTCACCGCCCGCGCGGACGAGATCCGCGCGGCGATCGAATCGCACCAAGTGGTCATCGTCTGCGGCGAGACGGGCTCGGGCAAGACCACGCAGCTGCCGAAACTGTTGCTGCAGGCCGGCATCGG
This sequence comes from Salinisphaera sp. SWV1, assembly GCF_052044155.1. Lineage (NCBI taxonomy): Bacteria > Pseudomonadati > Pseudomonadota > Gammaproteobacteria > Salinisphaerales > Salinisphaeraceae > Salinisphaera > Salinisphaera sp. SWV1. The sequence goes on along the minus strand of NZ_JBQDYE010000002.1, from coordinate 140,419 downwards.
CGATCGCGGCCTGATCGGGCATACCCAGCCGCGCCGGCTCGCGGCACGCAGCGTGGGCCAGCGCGTGGCCGAGGAAACCGGCACCGAATTCGGCGGCCTGGTCGGCTTCCAGACGCGCTTCGAGAACAAGCTCTCCGATGCCACCCAGGTCAAGCTGATGACCGACGGCATCCTGCTGGCCGAAACCGCGCGCGACCGGTTTCTGAACAAGTACGAGGCCATCGTCATCGACGAGGCCCACGAGCGCACGCTCAACGTCGATTTTCTGCTCGGCTATCTCAAGCGCATCCTGCCGAACCGGCCGGATCTGAAGGTCATCGTGACCTCGGCGACCATCGACCCGGAGCGCTTCGCCGAATTCTTTGACGACGCGCCGATCATCAATGTCGAGGGCCGTGGCTATCCGGTCGAGGTGCGCTATCGGCCGCCGGTCGAGCCGGACGCCGAGCGCGCGCTGGACTGGCCCGACGCGATCGAAAGTGCCGTGCGCGAGCTCTGGCGCGACGGGCCGGGCGACATCCTGGTCTTTCTGCCGGGCGAGCGCGACATTCGCGATACCGAGCGGCATCTGTCGAAGGCGCTGGCCGGCGACAAGTTCGCCGCCGAGATCGTGCCGTTGTATGCCCGGCTGACACGCTCGGCGCAGAACCGGATCTTTTCGGCCTCCAACGGGCGCCGCGTGGTGTTGTCGACCAACGTGGCCGAAACCTCGCTCACCGTGCCCGGCATCCGCTACGTGGTCGATACCGGCCTGGCGCGCATCAGCCGATATTCCACCGCCGCCAAGGTGCAACGGTTGCCGATCGAGCCGGTGTCCAAGGCCAGTTGCAACCAGCGCGCGGGGCGTTGCGGCCGCGTGGCGCCCGGGGTGTGCATCCGGCTGTTCGACGAGGCCGACTACGCGGCCCGGCCCGATTTCACCGACCCGGAGATCCGGCGCACCAATCTGGCCAACGTACTGCTCACGATGGCCGATCTGAAGCTCGGCGCGATCGAGGAATTTCCGTTCATCGATCCCCCCGAGCGGCGCTATATCAACGACGGTCGCAATCTGCTCGCCCAGCTCGAGGCACTCGCCGACGGCCGCATTACCCCACTCGGCCGCCAGCTCGCGCGGCTGCCGCTCGATCCGCGCATCGGCCGCATGCTGATCGCCGGCAACGCGCTCGGTGTTTCGCCGGCCATGCGCGTGATCGCATCCGGGCTGACGATCCAGGACCCGCGCGAGCGTCCGGCCGGCATGCGTGAAGCGGCCGACGCCGCACACAAGCCGTTTACCGACAATCGATCGGATTTCATCAGCCTGTTGCGGCTTTGGGACGCGTTCGTCGACGCCCGGCGCGAGCTGTCCGGCAACAAGCTGCGGGCCTGGTGCAAGAACCGCTTCATCAATTTCATGCGTATGCGCGAGTGGGAGGATCTGGCGCGCCAGCTGCGCCGGATCGGCCACGATATCGGGCTCAACAGCGACCCGGCGCGCGGGCCACTGGCGGATGTCGATCCGGTGACACTGCACCAGGCGCTGCTGCCGGGACTGCTCGATCATGTCGGTCAGCTCGACGAGCCGGGCGAGGGCAAGCCGAAGAAGAAGGGCGCCGAGTATCTCGGCGCGCGCGGGCGCAAGTTCCGCATCTTTCCCGGGTCGGGGCTGGCCCGGCGCCCGCCGAAATGGATCGTGGCCGGTGAGCTGATCGAGACCAGCGCCTTGTTCGCGCACACCGTGGCCGGCGTCGACCCCAGGTGGATCGAGCAGGCCGCGGCGCATCTGGTCACGCGTGAGCACTACGATCCGCATTGGGAGAAACGCCGGGGCCAGGTTGCGGCACGCGAGCGGGTCAAGCTGTTCGGGCTGACCCTCGCCGATGGGCGCAAGGTCGATTTCGGCCGCATCGACCCGGTGCTGGCACGCGATATCTTCATCCGCGACGGACTGGTCGCCTTTGCCGTGGCCGACCGGCGCGGCAAGCTGCCGGCGTTTCTGGCCTACAACCAGGCGGTGGTCGAGGAGATCCAGAATCGCGAGGCGCGTTTTCGCCGGCGCGATCTGCTGGTGGACGAGACCACGCAGGCGGCGTTCTACGACGCGCGATTGCCGGCGACAGTGCACGACCGCAAGACGCTCGATCAGTGGTTGAAGAAAAACGACGCCGACATCCTGCATTTTGACGAGGACCAGCTGCTGCGCTCGGCCGGGGTCGAACTGGAAGAGGGCGCCTATCCGGAATCGATGACGCTCGGTGACCTGCCGGTCAAGCTCGATTATGCGTTCGAGCCGGGGCGGCCCGACGATGGCGTCACGGCGCGTATTCCGCTGGCCGCGCTCAACCAGATGTCGGGTGAGCGCGCCGGCTGGCTCGTGCCCGGTCTGCTGGAGGAGAAGTTTCGCGAATATCTCAAGGCGCTGCCGAAGACGCTGCGCAAGCGTGTGGTGCCCGTGCCGGAGTTTGCCCGCGCCGCCGCCGAACGGGTCGAATTCGGCTCGGGCGATCCGGAAGCCGCGCTGCGCCGCGCCATCCGCGAGATGACCGGACTGGAAATTCCCGACGATGCCTGGGAGGGTTTCGCGCCGAGCGATCACCTGCGCATGCGTTTCGAGGTTGTGGATGAGGCCGGCGAGACCATCGCCACCGGCCGCGATCTGTCACGCCTGCGCCAGGAACTGGGCGAACGCGCCCGCGCGGCGGTATCGCAATCTGCCGACCATGATTTGCGTCGCACGGGGCTTACGGCATGGCCGGCGGATGTCGCGCTGGATCGGCCGGTCACGCTCGAGCATGCGGGGGTGCGCATCGAGGCCTTGCCGGCGTTGATCGATCGCGGCGATCACGTGGATCTGGAGTTGCTCGACGAGCCGGCGGAGGCGGCGCGTGTTCATCGCCGTGGCGTGATCCGCCTGATCCGGCTGGCGGCGAGCCGGCCCACGCGACTGGTCAAGCGCGATCTGCCAAACCTCAAGCGTCATGCGGTGGCGAAGTTCGACCGGCCGCCGGAAACCACCGGCGTGGATCCGGCGTTTGTTGGCATTATCGAACAGGACGGCGAATCCGCGCTGGTGGCGGATCTTCTGATCGCGCTGATCGACGCGCGTCTCGGCGCGACCCCGGTCACGGCGGACGAATTCGACGCCGCGCTGGAGACGGCGCGTTCGCATTTGATGGCGGACGCGGTCGCGCTCTGGCAGGCGCTGGAACCGATGCTGGACACGCTCGCCGCGATTCGCAAACGGCTGTCGAAGAACATCGGCCTGGACTGGATGGCGTCGATCGAGGACATCAACGACCAACTGACCCATCTGGTCCACCTCGGCTTCATCAGTTCGGCCGATGACCCGCGGGCCCGGGCGAAGGATCTGGCGCGTTATCTCAAGGCCGTCGACGCCCGGCTCGACAAGCTGGCCGCGGACGGCGCCGCCGCCGACAAGGCGCGCATGCGCGATGTCGCGCCGTATTGGCAGGCATACAAGCAGCGTGCCGAGAAAGCCATGCGGCGCGGTCATTGGTCGGACGAACTCACCCTGCTGCGCTGGATGGTCGAGGAATTCCGTGTGCAGCTCTTCGCCCAGCAACTGGGGACCGCGATCAAGGTTTCATCCAAGCGTCTCGATGCGCAACTGGCAGCTTGTTGACGCGCCGTGATCATCGTCTTTCGATGACGGATGGGCTCCACGCATGCGGCCAAATGACCGCGCCCGGCCGGCCCCCTATCGGAAATGCCGCCTACCGGCCGCGGGACGTCTGCTGTATTGTGCAACCCACACGCAACCCGTAATCTGACGCCGTTTCGTCGTGATCGCCGACCGATCGTTCCCAGGGCGTTTTTCATGCGCCGTCCGTGCCAGTCGCAAGCTGCGCGGTGCGGTGCGGCCAGGGGCGTCTACCCCATCGACGATGTCATCGCCGCGGCGGACGCGCCACCCCGAACGTCAATTGCAGCCAGGCACAATGGGAAATACCATTCCGCGCTGCGATTGGTCGCGGTCGGGGCGGCGATCATCATTGCGATCTGCGCCGTGCTCGGGCGAGAATCGCGTGTCACCGAATTTGCCAAGCCGGCGTCCTGATTGTCACGCCGCACTCGCGGACCGCATGCTCGCGGCTCGCCTTCCAACCACACAAGGGGATAACAAATGTCCAGAGCTTTCCGGTTTTCCGCCGTCCTGCTGTGCGCAGCCAGCCTGTTCGGCATCGTCGGCGTAGCGGCGGCCCAGAACAGCAATGCCGCTGCGGACAAGTCGGGCCAGAACAACGTCAAGATCACGCACTACGACGACTGGGAAGTTCGCTGCCCGAAGTCGGGCAAAAAGAACGAGTGCGAGATGACGCAGCTGGTCAAGAGTCCGGATTCCGGCAAGCCGATCATGCGCGTGGTCATGGGTTACCCGCCGCAGATCAACACGGCCGCGATGATCTTCATTCTACCGCTGGGAACGCGTCTGGCCCCGGGGGTTCAGCTCAGCGTGGACGGCGATCAGCCGCGTCGGTTCCCGTTCCAGATCTGTCTCGAGCAGGGCTGCCGTGCGGACTTCCCGATCAAGAACTCGCTGCTGAACAAGCTCAAGCATGGTCACACGGCGCAAGTCACGATCGTCGGGCCGAAGGGCGATCAGATCAAGTTGAAGGTTTCGCTGTCCGGCTTCACCGACGCCAACAACGCCATCGCGCAATAGCTTAATAGCTTAATAGCGCAATTACGGCGCAGTATGTCGCACGGGCGCCGGTCGACGCGGTCGGCCGGCGTTTTTTATGGTCGCGGATGGCCGGGGGCGACAACGACGTCGTCGAGCGCCTCGAGCAGTATGGGTAAACGCGATACAAATCCCGGGTATTCCCGCAACAGCGCGGGAAGCGCTTCGGGCAGCGGATTGCGGCGGGTGGCACGCCGCCCGACGGCCGTCAGCGCCCGGTCGATCCCGCCGGTCCCGGTATAGCCGACGAGCATCCGCGCGAAGCCATGCACATCGGGTGCCGGCACCGGTGCCGCTGCCGGCCACTCGTCGGCCACGCGGGCCGCCATGCGGCGGGCGAAGGTCTGCAGCGGCTCTTCGTTGTACTCATGCCAGCTCCGGGCCAGGGCATGGTCAAAGCCGATATCCACGACGATGCCGGCATAGCGCCGAAGCGGCGGGGCGAAGCGTTCCCTCAGTTCGCGGTGTGCCGGGTGGGCGTCACTCGCCGAGTCGATCGCCCGGTGCAGGCGGATGCCGTGATCGGTATCGGGGTCGAAACACAGGCGATCGATCCGGCCCTTGACGATATCGCCCAGGATCTGACCGGCAGCCGAGGTGTTGCTGCGATCGGCCAAGCGAAGATGGACGAGCAGGTTCATTCGCCACCGCCGATCGCGCGTTGGTAATAGGCCACGTCGTGGGCCTGCCCGAATTTATGGCCCACGCCCTCGAGAACGCCCACACGGTTGAACCCGAAGTGCTCGTGGAATCGCACACTGGCCGGGTTGGGCAGCGTGATGGCTGCGATCGCCTGGCGGTAGTCACGCGCGGCGAGCAGCGCGAACAGGTCGCGATACAGGCGCGCACCCACGCCGCATCCACGCGCCGAATCGCGCAGATAGGCCGAGACTTCGACAGTCCAGCGGTAAGCCGCGCGGCTACGGAAACTCGTGGCATAGGCATAGCCGAGCAGCTCGCCGGCGTGCTCGGCAACCAGCCAGGCGTGGCTGGCGTCAATGGCAAGCGCGCGTTCGCCCATGGCCACCCCATCCGGGGGCTCATACTCGAACGAAACCGCGTGATCGGTCACGAAAGGGGTATAAATGGCGGCCAGGGCGGGGCCGTCGTCGGCGCGCGCATGGCGCACGGATAAACCCTGTAGCGGGCTATTCATGGGCTCGACAAGGCCACGGTTGCCGCCCACTAGACGCTGAAGAAATCCACGGCGCCGGTCTCCACCGAATACTCGGCACCCACGATCCGCAGTTCTTCGGACTCAATCAGGTTTTCCAGGATGGGCGAGCTGTGGCCGAGCTGATCGACCGATTTCTCGACATTCGCACGCACGGCCGCGGCCGCCAGCGCGGTGTGGTCGTGGCGCAGCTCGGTCTGGAGCAGTGCATCCACTGACGGCCGCACGCGATCGACGATCGAACGTAAATTGGGGGATTGCTTGTCGGTGGGCCGCTGCAACTGGTCGAGCGTGGCCTTGATCGCGCCGCACTGCGTGTGGCCCAGCACCACGACCAGGCGGGTGCCGAACATTTCCGCCGCGAACTCGATACTGCCGATCTGTGAAGGCGCCACGATATTACCGGCGACGCGAATCACGAACAGATCACCCAGGCCCTGGTTGAACACGATTTCGGCCGGCACACGCGCGTCCGAACAGCCGAGAATGATGGCAAACGGGCGTTGCTTCTGAATCAGCGCCGCTGAGGCCCCGAGGCCGGCCAGGGTGTCGTAGTCGGCGACGTGGTGGACAAAGTCTCGATTGCCCTGCTTCAGGCGGGCCAGAGCGTCGTCTGCAGAAAGCATGCGGTGCGGCACCTATTGATTATGCGATCGAGCGATATTGTGCCATGCTCGCCCGGGGTCCGCTGCGGCTGGTCACGAAATAGTCATCGCCCGAGTCTATGATAAATGGCGGCGTTACTTGCCGACAAGACAACAAACTGGGGAAGTCTCATGTTTCATAGCCGATGGCCGGCCCTTGTTGCCGCGACAACACTTATCGTATTCACCGGGGGATGCAACGATCACAGTAAAAAGAACGTCACTTCGGATGCCGCGAAGACGCCGATTCAGCATCTCGTGGTCATTTTCCAGGAAAATATCTCATTCGATCACTACTTTGGCACTTATCCGAACGCGACCAACCCGAGCAACGCGCCGAAGTTTACGGCCGCAGCCGACACGCCGACCGGCATCGATAACTACACGCAGGAGTTGTTGAACAACAACCCCAATCTGAATCCGGCCAACGGTAGCGGTGCGACAAATCCCTTCCGTCTCGATCGCAGTCAGGCGTTGACCGCCGATCAGGATCATGGCTACAAGCCGGAACAAATGGCGTTCGACAATGGCGCCATGGACCTGTTTCCGAAGTCGGTCGGCCGCGGTGGCCCGCCGCCGGATGTGCAACAGGCGACCGCGACCCAGAATACCGGTCTCGTGATGGGCTACTACGACGGCAACACCGTGACCGCGTTGTGGAACTACGCCCAGCAGTACGCCATGAGCGACAATTCCTACGGCACCACATTCGGCCCGTCGACGCCGGGCGCACTCAACCTGATTTCCGGCCAGACCAACGGCATCGTCAACATGTCGCCGGCCGGCAACACCTACGGCTATGTGGCCGACGGCAACGGCGGCAAGACGCTCACCGGCGACCCGGACCCGATGGGTGATGTGTGCTCCGGTAATACCCAGGTGCGCATGGGCGGCAAGAATATAGGCAACATGCTCAACAGTGCCGGCATTACCTGGGGCTGGTTCGAGGGCGGGTTCGACCTGTCGGTGACCAATGCCGACGGGACGACGGGCTGCGGTCGCAGCCACAACACGCGTGTGTCGACCACGGGCACCCACACGAATGGCCCGGTGACGTCTGCCGATTATATCCCGCACCACGAGCCGTTCCAGTACTACACCTCGACGGCCAACCTGGAGCACAAGCGTCCGAGCAACGTCGCCTCCATTGGTCATACGTACGTGATCGACAGCAAGGGAAACAAGACCAAGACGAAGGATCCGGCGAATCATCAATACGACACCCATGATTTCTTCGACGCAGTCAAGGCCGGCAACTTTCCGGCGGTCAGCTTCCTGAAGGCGCCGGCCTATCAGGACGGCCACGCCGGCTATTCCGATCCGCTCGACGAACAGGATTTCATCGTCAAGGTAATCAATTTCCTGCAACAGCAGAAGCAATGGAAGAACACTGCCGTGGTCATCGCCTACGACGACTCGGACGGTTGGTATGACCACCGTTACAGTCCCAACGTCAATCCGTCAGCAAGCGTGCAGGACGTTCTCAACGGAAGCGGTACCTGTGACGCCGGCGGCACCGGCTCGCACAAGCGCAGCCAGCCGCTGGCCGGTATCGACGGCAATCCGGCCCAGGGCCGCTGCGGCTATGGCCCGCGTCTGCCATTGCTGGTGATCTCGCCGTGGGCAAAGCACAACTTCGTCGACCACACGGTCACCGATCAGACGTCGGTCATGCGCTTCATCGAAGACAACTGGCTCGGCGGCAAGCGTCTGGGGCAGGGTTCATTCGACCAACTCGCGGGTCCGCTGAACAACATGTTCGACTTCAATGCGGCCAGCGCGCCGAATGGGAGCCTTCTGCTGCTCGATCCGCAGACAGGCACGCCGAAGGGCTGAGTGCATACGCAGATCTGTGCAAGCGGGCATCGGTCACTGTCCGCGGTTTGATGCGACGCCCGGCGGCTTGCCGCTGGGCGTTTTTCGTTTAATGCAATACGCGTGATTGCGCGCGCCGGGGCGGACGATGAGCTTATCGCGACGATATTTTCTACTCTTGGGAGCGGCGGGAGCGACCACTGCGGGTCTGGGGTTGCCGGCGCTGGGCGCGAGGGCGGACGCAAAGACACGCCAGGCATTGTCGATGGACCCGCGTACATTGACGCCGTTCGTCGACCCGCTGCCGATTCCGCCGAAGGCCGCGCCTACACGGCAATGGCCGCTGCCGGACGAGAATGGGGAGCGCATCCCCCATTATCGCGTTGGCATGAACGAAGCCGAAGTGAAAGTGCACCGCGACATGAAACCGACGCGCATGTGGACCTATGACGGCACGCACCCGGGCCCGACCTTCGATACCGTATCCGGCCAACCGTTATCGGTCGAGTGGATCAACAATCTGCCGTCTGAACATTTTCTGCCGGTCGACTACACGATCTGCGGAATGAAACCCGGTGCGCAGAGCGTACGCAACGTGGTGCATGTTCACGGGGGCCGTACGCCGGCGGCGAGCGATGGCTATCCGGAGGACTGGTATCCGCCCGGCCAGTCGGCCACGGCTCACTATCCGAATGGGCAGGCGGCTACCACGCTCTGGTATCACGATCATGCGATGGGCGTGTCCCGACTCAACCACTACGCGGGGATGATGGGGGCGTTTCTCATCCGCGATGAACACGAGGCGTCGCTGGGGCTGCCCAACGGCGACCAGGAAATACCGCTGATCATTTGCGACCGCTGTTTCAGCCCGGAAGGCCAGCTGTACTACCCGACCTCCGGCATTCCCGGCCATCCGTGGATCTCGGAATTCCGTGGCAACGCGATCATGATCAACGGCAGGCTCTATCCGTATCTGGATGTCGAGCCGCGCAAGTATCGCCTGCGTCTGGTCAACGGCTCGAACCAGCGCTTTCTGCGCCTGGCGCTTTCCGGTCAGAGGCCATTCCATCAGATCGGCAGCGATCAGGGGCTGCTCGCCTCGCCGGTGGCTATGAAACAGCTCCTGCTGGCACCGGCGGAGCGTGCCGACCTGATCGTCGATTTCTCGGCTTGGTCACATCAGCAATTGACGCTCACCAACGACGGCCACGACGTGATGCAGTTCCGTGTCGGCGGTAAGCAGCACGGGGACCGCTCGCGGATGCCGCAGACCCTGACCCGAGTGCCGCGCATTCCGGAGTCACAGGCGGTACGTACGCGCCATCTCACGCTCAATGACTACAAGCGCCCAAGTGGCGATGCCATGCTCATGCTGCTCAACGGTACACGCTGGTATGCCGAGCCGACCGAAGACCCGGAACTGGGCAGCACCGAGATCTGGAACCTGGTGAATCTCACCGAGGACACGCACCCGATTCACCTGCATCTGGTGCGGTTCCAGGTGCTCGATCGGCGGCCGATCGACATGTTCATGTACGAAAACGAGAAGAAGCTGCGATACCTCGGCAAGGCACAGGCGCCGCAAGCCAATGAAATGGGGTGGAAGGACGTCATTCAGGCCTATCCGGGAACGGTAACCCGCATCATCGTGCCCTTCGACGGTTACCCGGGCCGTTACGTCTGGCATTGCCACATTTGGGAGCACGCGGCGAACGAGATGATGCGCCCCTATGTGGTGCGACCGCGCGGCAGTGCCTAAAAAAAGCCATGCCGACAGACGCGTGATTGTTATGGCGGTTGGCGCGCGGCCCGACATCCAGGCGGGCCGCGCTATTGTCACGGGTCAGTCGCGCGCGCCCACCGGCACCACGACGCGCCCGTAAGTCGCGTTGGTCACTTCGGCGAAGCTGGTGTACATCGCCGAGGCCCCGCACAGGATGCCGACGTAACCGCCCAGGGCGCCGATGGTGCTGGCGCCGAAGGCATCACCGATCCCGAGCAGGGCGAACGTGATCCACAGGGTGAGAAACACGAACCACAGCGCGCGGTTCAGACGAAATGTCGCGATCCACATATAGAACGTGAATACGCCCCAAAGCAGGAGGGCGACGCCGATGGTGGGTCCGGCCTTGCTCAGGTCGAGCAAGCCGTTGCCTGCAAACAGAAGCAGGATGGCGAACCACCACCAGAATGCACCATAGCTGAGAAACGCGACCATCCCGAAAGTGTTACCGGTGCGGAACTCGAGCAGGCCCGCGATGAGCTGTATGAGGCCGCCGTAGGCCAGGGCCAGCGGTATGACGACGGGCTCGCCGCCGCTCGGTAGAATATGGGCGTTGATCAGGCTGAGCAACACGGTAGTCAGCCCGAAGCCGACGAGCCCCAGCGGCCCCGGGTTGGCCAAGGGTTTGATCTGTGTATCCGACATAATCTTCTCCTCCCTGATTGGAATTGTGGCGATCGGAAGATTCAAGATTAGCAGTAGAACTCGAGGAAAAGGTGACTACTTTGGTTGCACACAACACGACACGCCGGCAACGCAGGCATTGGCATGCACTTGCAAAAGTCCGGTGTTGCGGCAAACCCCGGCATGGGGCGGTTCCGAGCCCGATGCCGCGCGCACGAAATGCGAGTTGGATTGGCAAAGCTATTGGGGCGGGAAAAATTTCCGATGACCGGGAATATCGGGGAAAGCCTGCCATGACAACGCGCGCCGGTCCGCTTATGCAGTCCCGCGTCGTTTCTGATTCGATTGGCTAATTGCGAAAGGTAGGAATCTGGCTAATAATAATCCGTAGACGAACTGACCCAGGTCGGTTTCGTCTATTGTCCTGGCACTGTATTTGCTTGTAGCCAGGCTGCAACGTGTGCTGACGGCGTGCGGCGTTCGGTCGATCGGCTGAACGGCCGTCAGTAAGCGGTTTGTGACGTGCTGGCGGCTTCCTGTCCCGGAAGCCGCCTTTTTTATGCCGAGCGTATCGTGCGAAGTCGCCCGACTGTTCCAGCTCTTATTGCTCGGTTGTTGATAGCGCCAGGCAGCTGAACGGGGCCTTGCGGACGTCGGGTCCTTGTCGTGCCCGGTAATGGGGCGGCCCGGCGCATCGGGATTATTTGTTGTTCCGCGGGGTTGTTTTGCGGGCCAGTGGCTTCGGCAACGCTTGGCGGTATCGCGCGATGTCGTAGCGAGCGTTGGTGTGGCCTGGCCGTATCGCTGCGGGCTGCGCGACTACAGGGCCGGTAGAGCGCGTGGCGCACGATGTCGCTATCGAACACAGCGCGCCCCACAGCAGCGCAATGACTTGGCGGGACAGGCCCGGCGCACTCAACCCTTAACGAAAAAACGCACCACCGGGTCGGTGGCCAAAAGCGGGGCGGTGCTGTCCTTGAATGGCTGATAGTGCGGCATGCGCCTGTGTGCATCAAACGCCGCCCGGTCGGTATAGGCTTCGTGCAATACCACCACATTCCCGCCGTCCTCGGGGACGAGTACGTCGAACTGATGACAACCCGGCTCGTTGGTCAGGGATTGCCGGGCGTCTTCGTGGGCATGGTCGAGGAAGGCCTCACGCTGTTCGGGTTTGACGGTGAATTCGGCGATGACGACGAAACCGAACGGGTCACTCATGACTGTATCCTTGTGGTTTGGCGCGAGGCGCCGGATGTAACGAATGGGCCGGGCCGGGTCTTGTCGTCTTGACCCATCGGCGGGCGGCGCCTACAACAGACGACACCGGCCCGGCCGCCCGCTGGCCGCCATAATGGAGGAGCTCGACATGTCCCACAACATTCTCATGCCGCGGATCATGGAGGTCGGCGGCGGTGCACTCGACCGGCTGCCGGACGTGCTCGCCGCGCTCGATGTGGCGCGGCCGCTGATCGTCACCGATCGCATGATGATGGAGCTGGGGTACGTCGACCGCGTACGCGAACTGCTGGCCGCCGCCGCGATACCGACGCAGGTGTTCGCCGATACGGTGCCCGAGCCCACCGAACGCTCGATCATGGCCGGCGTCGAGGCCATGACAGGTGGCCTGGACGATGGCCGGACCTTCGACAGTGTCATCGCCATCGGCGGCGGCAGCCCGATCGATTCGGCCAAGGCGATCGGCGTGCTGGCGCACTTCGGCGGCGAAATACGCGACTATCAGTTTCCCAGGCAGGCTGAGCGCGCCGGCCTGCCGTTGATCGCCGTGCCCACCACCGCGGGTACCGGTTCGGAATGCACGCGCTTCACCATCATCACCGACGACACGGTGGACGAGAAAATGCTCTGTGTGGGGGTCGGCTTCATGCCGACCGCGGCCATCGTGGACTACGAGCTCAGTCTGTCCGTGCCACCGCGGGTCACGGCCGACACCGGCATCGATGCGCTCACGCACGCCATCGAAGCCTATGTCAGCCGCAAGGCGAACGGGTTCTCGGATCATCAGGCGTTGGCCGCGATGCGTTTGATTGCGCCCAATCTGCGCACGGTCTACCACCAACCGGACAACCGCGCTGCCCGCGAAGCCATGATGCTGGGGGCCAGCCTGGCCGGTCTCGCGTTTTCCAGTGCATCTGTGGCACTCGTTCATGGCATGAGTCGCCCGATCGGCGCGTTCTTTCATGTGCCCCACGGCATGTCCAATGCCATGCTGCTGCCCGCCGTGACCCGTTTTTCACTCGACAACGCTCCGGCGCGCTATGCCCGCTGCGCGCGCAGCATGGGCATCGCCAGCGAATCCAACACGGATACGGCGGCGGTGCACTTGCTGATCAAGGAATTGGGCGCGCTCAATCGTGAACTCGAAGTGCCCACGCCGGGCGAATTCGGAATCGATCCGGACCGCTGGCGCAGCGCGCTCCCCACCATGGCGGAACAGGCGCTGGCCTCCGGTTCTCCCGGCAATAACCCGCGCGTGCCGGAGGTCGGCGAGATCATCGAGCTCTACCAACAGGTCTGGCAATCCGTGTCATAGCGCGCCGCGAAAAGGCGCTGGCCTCGGAGTGGTGCCGGCACTGGCTTCGTGTCAGCTCGACACTGCATCCCGCGCCAGGAACTGTTGTGCCGGGATACGCAAGACGGGCCCCGCCGCACGTCCGGTTGCCGGGGCTCGGTCGGGCAACCATCGCGCGCTTGCGCGACGAGTCCCGGGCGCGTGGCTCAGACGGTGCTTGGCCGCCGGGCCAGCGCGGACCAAAGTGAAGAACGGTGCGAAAGCACATGCCAGCCGCCGGCCAGTAGCGGGCGAGACAGTGGCGCGCGTGCCAACCGCCATAAGCCGGCACGGCGATTGGCGGCATGCCAGCACGCGCCGGCCCAGAACACGGCGAGCACACCCGAAAATTCGGGCTCGGGGTACAGGCGCTTTTGCCGGTTCGCATCTTTAAGCCCCTGCAGCCATCGCTCGGCCCAATCGATGTAGTTCGAGTCGGCGCGTTCGCCGCCCTTGTCGAAGCGGCGCAGGCGATAATGTCGATCGAGGTCGGCGGGAGAGAAGTCGATGCCCAATGCCTCGAGCTGTGTGGCAAAAACCTGGCAACGATAATGGCGATCCCGGGCGACATGCTTCGCTGTGGTTTGTCCCGGATGCCGACGGCGATCGACCAGAAGCCGGGGCAAGCCAGCCAGCGGGTGATCCGCTGCAATGCGTGCCCAAAGATCAAAATCTTCCCCCACAGTGAGCGTTTCGCGATGCGGGTAAGCGCGCAGAATCTCGGTGCGTGCCATCGCGGCGGAATTCTCGATGCCCGATCGGAAAAGCCGCTCGGCGGCGATCTGGCGCGATCCTGTCGGCTTCCGCTTGACCCGCTTCAGCCGGCGCCCATCGGCATCGATCCAGCCGATCCAGGCGCCCACCGCCGCGTGCTGCGGATGGTCGTCCAGGAATCGTGCCTGACGTGCCAGGCGTTCCGGCCTGGCCAGATCATCGCTGTCGAGAAACGCAATGTAATGCCCCGATGCCTCGGCGATGCCACGGTTACGCGCGACCGCGATACCCTGGTTCTCCTGTGCCGTGATGATTCGGATCCGGGGATCGTCAATCGCTGCCACGCGCGCCACGCTGTCGTCCGTTGAGCCATCGTCGACGACCAGGATTTCGAATGCGGGCGCATCGCGCTGGTCGAGAACGCTTTGAATCGCGTCGACGATATAGCGGGCCCGGTTATACACCGGGATGATGACGGATATTGCGGTCATCGGCTCTTCTGGGTTGGTGGTCAAAAAAACGCGCCTGTCACGCGGGGCGCCGACAATGGGCGACTATACGCGCCCCGCGACCCATGCGGCATCGACACAGTGCCGCCCACACGAGGACAGAAACTTGACGGATCATGGCAACGGTGAAACGCGCATTGTACTGGTTGCGGGCGCGGTGCGCTCGGCGGGCGTGGCGGGCCATCATGACTACACCGGGGGCTGCCATCTGCTCGCCACGCTGTTGCATCGAGTGCCCGGTGTGTCGTGCGTCGTCGCCGAGCAGGGCTGGCCGGATGATGAACGGGAATTGACCGACGCCAACGCCGTCGCCTTCTACGACAACGGCGGGGGCAAGCAGGGTTTTCTCGCCGATGAGACCCGGCGCGCGCGCCTGTTGGCGCTTGCATCGCGCGGCTGCGGCCTGGTGCTGCTTCATCAGGCTGCCGGTTTTCCGCGGGAACACGTGAGCCTGGGGCAGCAGTTGTTCGGCGGCGTTTACGTGGCCGGCGAATCGGGGCGGGGGCACTGGAAAAGT
Source organism: Salinisphaera sp. SWV1 (assembly GCF_052044155.1). Lineage (NCBI taxonomy): Bacteria > Pseudomonadati > Pseudomonadota > Gammaproteobacteria > Salinisphaerales > Salinisphaeraceae > Salinisphaera > Salinisphaera sp. SWV1. The sequence continues at coordinate 125,386 of NZ_JBQDYE010000002.1, read as the reverse complement.
CGCCACCGGGATTTTCCGCGACATCCGATCACACAAGACCTGCGGCCCTGGACGATGCGTGACGGGTGGCTCAACGACATCCGGTTCGCCACTGACACCGAGGATGCGGTCACGCCGTTGCTCTGGTCGGACAAGCGGCATGCCGGCGACGCGTCCGGCGGACCGGCGGCCGTGGTCAGCTGGGCCTTTGCGCCGTCCGCACGGGGCCGCGCATTCGTGTTCACGGGTGGCGACAACCATCGTATCTGGCAGGAGGATTCAGTACGGCGGCTGATTGCGGGCGGTCTGCTCTGGAGTGCCGGCGCGACCGTGCCACGCTCGCATGAATGGAGCGCCATGAGCTCAGCCGATGTCTTGGCCCATCAAACCCCTCGAACCTCGCCGATCCCGCGCGCGCTCAAGTCCTTCGGGCGGCGCCTGCGCCGCACCCTCAGCGGGCGGCGCAAGTGGTAGGCGGCGCAGTCGGGCTCAGACAGAGGAGCGCAACGACCGGCCGGTGAGTCGCTCAAGAATATGCAGCGATGACCGGTCGGGGTCGGCCATGATCTCATCGGGCACGAAGAACGTTTGATCCAGCGAATGCTGGCCGGATACAGCGCCGTGCAGTACGAGGTCGGTCAACGCAATCCAGGCGGTGCCCGCCGGAAAATCCACGACTTTCTGTGGCGCTTGCGCCTGGTATTCCGCATCGCGCTTGACCTGCGACCGAATATCCTCCATCAACAGATCGTACGGTGTGCGATGGCCTTTCGTGATGCCGAAGCGCGCCAGTAGCTTTTCCAGTGCGCCGTCCTGTTTCGGCCGTGCGCTGGTCACGTAGCGCCGGGCAAAGGGCTCGAAGGTTTCACCCACCCGCCAGGTACGAACACGCGCTTCCGGGTTGATGTTGCAGAACACCCGCAGCATGCTCTGGCCGCCGGTCGGCCGGCCGTAGCTCGCATCCACATGCAGGCCCTGCGTCGCCGCGCGTTCGCAAGGACGATACGTGGTGCGATCGCGCACGATGCCCGCCTGATATGCCGGAAACAGGCGATGGATCAGGTCCGTGGACCACCGGGCGTAACGATCGAGCAGGGCGGTCAGCTGGGGCCGCTGGCGCGAACGGATGCGCGAGCGTTCCAATCGCCCGGTTTCGGGGTTGTAGATGATCGTGGGCCGCCCGTTCTGGCTGCGCTTGTCCGCCTTGGTCGGCAGCGTGACGCTGGCGTCCGACACGAAGCGAAATTCCGCGTCACTGAGCGTGAACGCCGGCTGGGGAAGGTAGATGATGCCGCCATTCTCGAGGGTGTCGATCGCCTCGGCGCGGATATCCTCCCGCTCCAGCGTGGTGATGTCGGCTAGTTCCAGTATGTTCGCAATCTCGCCGGTATAGGTCGTCATTGGGGCAGTATCCTGTCGGGGCGCGGTGTGATGAGCAGCAGGTCGAGGCGGATCAAGTCGCGAACGCATTCGTCAGATGTTGCGCGAGCAGATCGCCGAGCCGGGAATTCCCGGCCGGTGTTCGACTGGTGCGCTGGACGATGTCGAGGTCGGGCGACTTGTTGCCCTCGATCAGGCACGGTCCATTCTCCAGTATTGCAATATCCCAGCCAATGGCCACCTGGTCGCCGAATGCGCAGTGCGCGCGTGTGGCCAGGTCGCGCACCGCTTCCCAGTGCGGTAGCCGTCGACCGAGGATGGGCGCGCCGGTGGTCGGGTGCGTGGACCACCACCGGCTGTCCGCGCTCAGTCCCAGATCCGTGGCCATGCCCAACGTGCCGGTGGCGAGATCGACGCTGGCGGCGACCCCGCCCGCATGGAAATTATCCACGACCACATCGCGACTGCTGGCCATGCGGAAAACGGCATGCGTCGCCTCGGGTGTGCCGGTTGCGTCGAGACACGTCACCACGCGCACCGTCGACAGGGCGCCGGGGGTCAGGTCGCTGAGTGTGGGTTCCGCGGTTACGTAGCGGCGCACGAGATAGCGCTCGTCCCGGGACAATTCACAAAGGTGGGCCTGAAGCACCTCCTTGGTGACGACCTGACCATCGCTGGCCCGGTAACGATTGTCACCGATGAAGATCCAGCGCGATGCCCCGCGGCCGCCCGCACCCCTGATGGGTTTGAAGAACAGATCGGCGTCGGGCAGCGTATCGATACCCTCGATCACGCCGTCGCGCGCTGTGGCCAGGGTATCGACGACCGGCAGGCCATGCTCGCGACAGCGAATACCGAACAATGCCTTGTCGCGCAAGCCCTCGGTGCTCTCGTGGCAACCGCGCTGGCGCCGCAGCATGTCGTAGATACCGCTTTTTGTTTCGCTTCGATACAGATACTCGGCGGCACGCTGATAATGGGTCGGCCGATAAAGTTCGAAGATGTAATACCAGGGCGGCGGTACCGCCAGGCGCACGCCCAGCGAGACTTGCTCAGCCCACTGCCGCGGTCGGCTCTTGCCGGTATCGATGCGAACGCGGGCGCCGCAACGCGAGGTGTAGACGGTAGCGGCCACCATAAGTGTCGGCAGCATGAATACGGCGCCGGCCACGAGCACCGCGCCGCCCGCGATGCCGTCTTCGCGCCAGCATTGTTGGGAAAACATACGATGAATCGTGGTGGCGGGCGTGCCGTCATCGGCCAGCATCGACCAAATCAACGGGGCGCCGCTCAACGCCTTGACCAGCGTATTCGGCTTCATGGCCTTGGCCAAACGCAGCCAACGGCTCTGATAATCGGTCGATCGCATCGCCTGGCCCTTTATATCTCGCAGTCGGAATCCAGCGCAGCGTGAAAGCCGTGTCGTTCGACACGCGAACCCGTGCGCCGCCAAATCGGCAGCCGCCGATTTTGCGATACGCCGCGTTTACAAATCGTTCGCCACGCCGCGTGCGGCCAGCCGCTGCCGGCCCCGAAGGGCGTATTCGATGGATTCAATCCGGGGCCGCGACGGCCTGTCACTGCGGTGTCATGAACGACTGAATCCGCTGGGTCAGTTTGGGATCCTTCTGGGCCTGCTCGGCAATCGCGTTGTACTGCTTGGGAGTCAGCCCACTATCCGTTACCGCCTTGACCATGGCCTTGTTTTCTTGCTTGCGGGCCGCTTTCCTGTCCTTGGCCGAAGCGATCTTGCCATCCCACTTCTTGAGTACGGCCTGGACATTGGACTGAGCCTTGACGAACTGTTTGAGCTGCTTTTCGCTGAACCGATCGGCGGGCTGTGTCTTCGCGCTATCGCCAGCGCTCGCCTCGACGCCGCCCGCGGCGATGGCCGACATCGAGAACACGCCGGCAGCGGCCAGCGTGAGCACGAGAATCGCACGGATCGTGATGGTTTGCATGATGGCTCCTTTGACGGGGGGTCATCGAACGAGGCATTCAATGGTGGCATGGATGGTTGCGCCGCCCCTCGTATAAGGCATTGCCGGGCGGCTCGCAAGGCCCGGGCCGTGGGCCTAACGCCCGGCCGGGGATAGGCCGACCGTCTGTTCGATGGCGGCGACAGCCCGGGCAATACGTTCATCGAGCGGGCCCTGGATGTCGACGAACGGAAGATTGCGCGCGATGAGCGCGTTGCGCCATAGCTGCCGGCAACGCGCGCGCGCCACGGCGCCGGGAAAACAGCGCTGGCCATCGTCGACAAATTCAATATCGGTGTCGCAGAGTAGATAGAGTGCGTACCCACGCGCACGCCGATTGGCCTCGCGACGTACCCAGGGCGGACAGGCGCCGGGAAACAGCAGATCGGCCCAGAGTGTATTGGTGATCAGCTCGGTGTCGCAGATGACGAGGGCGTCCGCGCGCGCCGCCGCGGCGTCTTCGTTGTCGAGCTGGCCGCGGGCGATCGTATCCAGGTCGGTGCCGCGGATTGCGCCGGCGCGCTCGCGCCAGAACCATCGAACGTATTCGGGTGCCCAGGGTACATCGAATAGCTCGGCCAACCGACGGGCGAGGGTGGTCTTGCCGGTCGATTCCGTACCGAAGACGGCCACCCGGGCGGTCATGCCGGTGTCTCGTGACGATAACTCGCCCACCAGGCGCGCAAGCCCACGAACGACAGCACCAGATACAGACCGTAGAGGATCACGAACCAGTAAAGCCCGATCGCGATGTACACCCCCAGACCGGCCACGTTAACCGCGACCCAGCCGACCCAGGCCTCGATTTTCTTGCGTGCCTCGAGCCACTGCGACAGCACGCCGAACGCGGCGATGAACGCGTCGCGCCAGGGCATCGGGTCGCCGACGCGGGCCAGCAGTGCCCCCCAGCTGCCGGTCGCGGCCAGGCCCAGAGCGACCAGAGCGGCAAGTTGCGGCCAGCTCAGACGCGAAACGGCCAGGCGTTCGCGTGCCACGCCGGGATGGGTCCAGCACCACCAGCCATAGGCCAGGGCGATGAAATACACCGCCTGAAGCGACATATCGGCATACAGACGCTGGCCGGCGAACACGATCGCGGTGAGCACCACCTGAACGAGACCGATCGGGAAATTCGCGAGACTCTGACGCGTGGCCAGCCAGACGGCGAGCAGTCCGAGCAGGGTCGCCGCCTGTTCGATCCACGAGGCATCGACAAAACCGTGCCAGATTACATCGAGGAAGGCGCTCACGAGACGGCGCCCGGGGTGGGATGTGGGTTTCGCATGGCCATTCCTACGCCGGTATTAACCGGATCAGGTACAAGAGCCTGCATCAGTGATCGTGTGCCACGACACGTTGCAGGACTCCAGGGTCGTCCGCCTGATGCGGACCTCTCAGCCGTTTCGGCTCCCCTTGGACAGGCCCATGCTAGCCTTCGTCGCCAGGCGATACAACCGCCGCGCTTGACCGGCGCCGCACGCGGTTTAGCATTGTTGCATCGCTCGTCCCAGCCACCGCCATGTCGCGACATACCCTGATCCTCGGAGCCGGCATGGTCGGCGTCAGCATTGCGTGGCATCTGCGGGCCCGGGGTCGCCAGGTAACGCTCGTCGATAGGCGCGAGCCCGGGCGCGAGACATCCTATGGCAACGCCGGGTTGATTCAGCGCGAAGCGGTCAAGCCCCATCCATTCCCGCGCGATCTGTCGGACATCTGGCGTGTACTGCCCAATCGGAGCATCGATATTCGCTACCGTACCGGCGCAATGTTCGCCGAGGCGAATCCGCTATGGCAGTACTGGCGCTACTCGGCGCCGAAGACATTCGCCCGGATCGTGCCGGAATATGCGTCGTTGATCGTGCACTGCACGGCCGAACACGAGCGCATGTTCACGGCGGCGGGGGCCGAGAACCTGATTCGGCGTGACGGGTGGCTGCAGGTCTTTCGCTCGCGTTCCGTGTTCGACGACGAACTGGCCCAGGCGGCCGACTTTCGCGACCGATTCGGCGTGACTTTCGAACGGATCGACGCAAAACAGCTGCACGCCATGGAGCCCAGCCTGAGTGCGCATGCGATCGGCGCCATTCACTGGACCAACGCCTGGTCCGTCATTGATCCGGGCGCGCTGGTCAAAGCCTATGCCGACGATTTTGTCGGCCGTGGCGGTCGCATCGAGAAAGCCGAGGCCCGCGATCTGGAAACCAACGGTGACGGTTGGCGGTTGCGTACCGATCGTGGCGAGCTCAACGGCGATGCGTTAGTGCTGGCGACCGGACCGTGGTCGCCGGACTGGCTGGCACGTCTGGGTTATCGCGTGCCGATGTTTGTGATGCGTGGCTACCACATGCACTATGAGGCGGCCGCGGGCACCACGCTCAACTACGGTGTGATGGATTTCGAGAAGGGCTATCTGCTCACACCGAAACGTGCCGGCCTGAGGCTGACGACCGGCGCCGAACTCAACACCCTAGACGCGCCGCCACGCTTCGGCCAGCTTGCCGCAGCCGAAGCCGCCGCGCGTGAAATGTTCGAGCTCGGTGCGCGCAAGGAAGCCGAGCCGTGGAAGGGGGCGCGGCCCTGCATGGCGGACATGAAGCCGATTATCGGCCCCGCGCACCGCCACAAGAACCTGTGGTTCGCCTTCGGTCACGGCCATCAGGGCTTCACGCTCGGGCCGACCACCGGCCGCCTGCTGGGTGAACTCATGGATGGTGAATCGCCACGGGTCGACATGACGCCATTCCGCAGCGATCGCTTTTGATCGCCGCGCTGCGACTGCCGTAACGCGGATCGCGCCGAATACAGCCGTTGATCATCACAGCAATGGATGCCCGCCCCTATATGACGACCGACGACCATCCACTGCCGTCTTCGCACATCGACATCGGCGGCGTCGCGCTGCCGCGCCGCGAGCTTGCCGCCGTGCTGCCGGACATCGAGCGTTTCGAGGCTCATCTCACCGATGCGTTGGCCGTCGACTCGCATATGAGCAATGGCGATGGCAGCGTGCCATCGTACGTCCGCAAATGGCCCGAAGCGCGTCTTGCGAATGTCATTGCCACGCTCAGCGAATTGGGCAGCCTGCGCGAACAGTTGAGTCAGCAGAAAATCGGGCCGGCCAGCAGCCCCGATGCGGCCGCCAACCGCGACGATAAACCGCATTGAATGCGTGGCCGGATAAGATCGCATGGCGTCGCCTGATCACCGTACGTCCGTACCACATGGCGAGAACTTAGAAAGATGAAAGTTTAATGGCAGCGGTATAGAAAAAGACCCCACAGGTCCAAATTGCAATTCGCCGGCATTCGGCCCTATCATCCGCAGCCGTTCCCAGCGCGAAACCGGCCTCGTGATCACAACCGTCCGCTATGCCCTCGGCAGCGTCATCGTCGGTATTGCTGTCTTTGCTTTTAAATATCTGGCGTACGCCGTTACGGGCAGCGCGGCGCTGTATTCGGATGCGCTCGAGAGCATCATCAATATCGTCGCTGCCGGAGCGGCCGTCGTGGCCCTGCGCGTCAGCGCCATGCCCGCGGACGAAAACCATCCCTACGGCCACCACAAGGCCGAATATTTCTCGGCCGTACTCGAAGGCGTGTTGATCGTGATCGCCGCACTGGCGATCTTCCGCGAGGCAGGGCAGACCTTCTTCAATCTTCATGCCTTGAACGCGCCTTTGCACGGATTGTTGCTCAACGCGGTGGCAACGGTGCTGAACGCGGTGTGGGCGGCCGTTCTGATGCGCAATGGGCGCCGCTTGAAATCGCCGGCGCTTGCGGCTGATGGTCGCCACCTCTATGCCGATGTGGTGACATCGATCGGCGTGTTCGCGGGCGTGGTACTCGTCGGGCTGACCGGCTGGCTCTGGCTCGACCCGGCGATCGCCATACTGGTCGCGATCAATATCCTATGGTCCGGATGGCAACTGGTACGCGAGTCCGTCGGCGGCTTGATGGACGAGGCCGTATCCGAGACCGAACTGGAACGGATCCGCACCGCGATTTTCCATCACTCGCAGGGCGCCTATCAAGCGCACGACCTGCGCACGCGCCATGCCGGTCGGCGGACCTTCATCGATTTTCATCTGGTGGTACCGGGCGACATGTCGGTCGAAGACGCGCACGTGATCTGCGACCGGCTCGAGGCGGCGATCGCGGACGAAGTAGCCGACAGTACGGTCACCATCCACGTCGAACCCGAAGACAAGGCCAAGGTCTCGAACGTCTATCTGTCTCAGTAGATTGGCGCTTTTGCGGCAACGACCGATGTGGCAGTTTGGATTGGCAAACCGGGTTGCACACAATGAGGTGAATCCATAATTTAACATAATATACATTATGCACAGCGTATGATCGTGGCAGAGGCATTTGATTGCGCCAACTGAACTCTTGGAAGCGAGGCACGGCGCACGGTCGCCTAATGCGATGCCACGTAGATCGATGGCGATTCCCTCGGCGGCAGTTCGAACGATGCGCGCATCCAGACCAGTTCAGCCTTCGGGGTGCGATTGAACAAACGCTTGAATTCCCGGCTGAATTGAGACGGGCTCTCGTATCCGACGGCGGCCGCCGCGGTGGCCGCCGTCATATCGTCGCGGAACATCAACAGCCGCGCCTGGTGTAGCCGGACTGTCTTCACGTACTGCATGGGCGAGGTTTCAGTCGCCGATCTGAACTGCGCATGAAACGTGGGAACGCTCATGTGCGCCTCGCGGGCCAGCTGGTCCACGGTGATCCGGGCTGCGTAGCCGGTATGAATACGCTGGATGGCGCGGCGGATGCGGCCGAACGGCGAATCCGCCCCGAGCGCGGCGCGCATCGTTCCGCCCTGATCGCCTTGAAGCACCCGAAAATAGATCTCGCGAACCATCGACCGCCCGAGCACTCGCGCGTCCTCCGGCGAGGCCATGATTTCGAGAAAACGCGCCAGCGTATCGAACATCGCCGGCTCCATGGGCGATGCAAACATCCCGCGCGGCCTTGGCGCCCGTATTCCCTGAGCCTCGATTTCCAGCAGCAGTTCGGCGGCCAGCGAGATATCCAGATGTAGATAGATCGCCAGCAACGGCGCCTCGGCGCTGGCGTCGGTTTCCATCGTGAACGGCACGGGAATCGACACGGCAAGGTAGTGCTGTGCGTCGTAGACGTATGTCCGGTCGCCCCAGTACCCGCGTTTTCGGCCTTGGAAGATGATGACGATGCCCGGGTCATAGAGAACGGGGACCTGGCGCAGAGCGCGATTCGAGCGCAGGAATCGAACATCCGGCAGCGCGGTCAGGTTGTAGCCTTCCAGCGGCGACATACGATCGAGCAGCTCGATGATCCGTTGCTGCCGATCACGGTTTGCGGCGTGTCCATCGTTCATCAAACGCGCTCGGTCAAAAGACGGTATGCCGACAGTCTGAACGATCTCTGACCCAAAAAACGGCCCCGCCATAGGATTGGGCAAGCAAACCATACGATCCCGCGTTCGAACCACCGAGCGCGCGCTCTAGCATGTGGCGTCTGTATTCCGCATCAGCCCACACCATTGGAGCGCACCATCATGAGTCATACCAAGACTATCCTGATCACCGGCGTCAGCAGCGGCTTCGGTCGCGCGCTGGCCGACGAAGCCCTGGCAGCCGGGCACCGCGTCATCGGTACCGTGCGGCGCCAGGACGACGCCCAAGCATTCGAGGCCCACGAATCGGGCCGCGCCCACGCACGCCGACTCGATCTGACCGACACCCCGGCGATACACGCCGTCGTTGAAGAAGTGAGCCGCGAGCTCGGGCCGATCGACGTGCTGGTCAACAACGCCGGCTACGGCCATGAAGGCATTCTCGAGGAATCCCCGACCGACGAGATGCGCCGACAGTTCGAGGTGAATGTCTTTGCCGCGGTGGAGATGATCCAGGCCGTGCTGCCGTCGTTTCGCGCCCGGCGCCGCGGCCACATCCTCAATATCACCTCGATGGGCGGCTATATCACCATGCCGGGCATCGCCTACTACTGCGGCAGCAAGTTCGCGCTTGAAGGCATTTCCGACACGCTGAGCCAGGAGCTGGCGCCGTTCAACATCCATGTTACCGCCGTCGCGCCCGGCTCGTTCCGAACCGACTGGGCCGGCCGGTCGATGCGCCGCTCGCCGCGAAGCATCGTCGATTACGACACCCTATTCGACCCGGTCCGACAGGCGCGTAAAGACAAGAGCGGCCACCAGCTCGGCGACCCAGCCAAAGCCGCGCAGGCCATGCTCCGCGTCATCGATACCGACGCCCCGCCGGCGCATCTGCTGCTCGGCAGCGATGCCCTGAAACTCGTGCGTGACCGCCTCGCCGACACGGCGCAGGCGATCGATGCGTGGGAGGCGGTGACGATCTCGACGGACGGCTGAGCGTTGGCGCGGCTCGGGTGCCGCCGTATGCGGCGGCACCCTATAGTGCGGCATCGGAGGGGCATCGCTGCTCGCGACGGCCAAACGCGGCAGCCCAAGGCGCGACCACAATGGTTGCGCCGATCGAATTCTGTCATCGCACGACTCGATGCGTTCGCGCCAACGCGCTGCCGCTTTATGTCCGACGGTCGCTTGGCTTCGTCAGCGCCGCGCGGGACTACCGCGCTGATAGGCGGAACAAGACCTTGCTCCGTGATGCATCATCGACGCGATATGGCCGGTCATCGGTCAGAGGCGCACCGGCTCTGGGCATGACGTGAGGCCCGGATCCCCGGGTTGACGCGCCGGTTACGCTCGGCGCATCGGCACCCTGTTCGGATCGATCGCGCGATCGCAGCGGCGTTAAATGAGTTCTGCCCACGCCTGCGCCGCCGATTGGCCGCTCGCCGCGGGCGACCGAGCCGGCGACATCGCTTGCCGACTGAAGACTTACGCGATAATCGGCGCGGTAACGGCGCCCGTCGCATGCGCATTCGGCTCGGTGGCGGCGTCGCCAGGAGATTCGGGACCTGGCGCGAGTGTGCGACCCAACCCCCGCCCCTTCCTGTTTTGCCCGTGCGTATTCGCAGGTATTACGAATAACCCACGTGGCGCTCTGTTACCGTCAGCCGTCGATACGCGGCACGGGCCTTGCTTTAACCATTGCCGATGGCACTTCGTGTCGAACCCGAGCGAGGCTGCCAAGCTCAGGCGTTACCGCTAACCACCACGGTGGCGGTACGCGATGTTATCCCTGAGCGTAAAATAAGCTTGCTGCGATCCGATTCGTCGATGGCCCCTCGTGGCCTCATGAGGCTATTGGCGTATTCATGAATGCTTGGGTCGTGCTAAAGATAAAAAGGCACGCTTGCCGGGTTCGTCACGGGTAATAGCCTTTGTCGATCCCGCCGGTACGCTGGCGCGACGCCTAACCACGAGGGTAAAACCATGAGAGCGCAACAGTCAGAGACACCCGAGCTCGTCGATAGCCGGCAGGCGATACGCGACTATTACCTCGCGGACGAACACACGGTGATTCACGAAATGATTGCGGCGGCTCAGTTGACGCCGGCCGAGCGTGAGGCCATTTCGGCCCGTGCGGCGGATCTGGTGCGCGGTGTCCGCAAGAACGCGCAGCCCACCATCATGGAGAAGTTCCTGGCGGAGTATGGGCTGACCACCAAGGAAGGCGTCGCGTTGATGTGTCTCGCCGAGGCGCTGCTGCGGGTGCCGGACAACACCACCATCAACGACCTGATCGAGGACAAGATCAGCTCCGGCGCCTGGGGCACGCACCGCGGCAAGGCGTCGTCTTCGCTGATCAATACCGCGACCGTTGCGTTGCTGATGACCAGCAATCTGCTCAAGGACGCCGAACACAACAGCGTGGGAGATACGCTTCGCAGGCTGGTCAAGCGCTTCGGCGAGCCGGTGATCCGCACCGTCGCGGGCCAGGCGATGAAGGAGATGGGGCGCCAGTTCGTCCTGGGCCGGAACATCGACGAGGCACAGCGCGAAGCGAAGGAGTACATGGCCAAGGGCTACACCTACTCCTACGACATGCTGGGCGAAGCGGCGCGCACCGACGACGACGCCAAACACTATTTCGAGTCCTATTCCAACGCGATCGACAGCATTGCAAAAGCCTGTAAAGGCGATGTGCGCAAGAATCCGGGCATTTCGGTCAAGCTGTCCGCCCTGCTCGCCCGCTACGAATACGGCAACAAACAACGGGTGATGAACGAGCTTCTGCCGCGCGCCCGCGAGCTGGTGAAAAAAGCGGCGGCGGTCAATATGGGATTCAACATCGACGCCGAGGAACAAGACCGGCTCGACCTGTCTCTCGATGTGATCGAAGCCATCGTGTCGGATCCTGAACTGAACGGTTGGGACGGTTTCGGCGTCGTGGTTCAGGCCTATGGCAAGCGCTCCGCCTTCGTCCTCGACTGGCTTTATGCCCTGGCGCAAAAATACGATCGGCGCTTCATGGTGCGTCTGGTCAAGGGGGCTTACTGGGATGCGGAAATCAAGCGCGCCCAGACCATGGGGCTGAACGGTTTTCCGGTATTCACCCGCAAGGCCTGCAGTGATGTGTCGTTCCTGTCGTGCGCGACCAAGCTGCTGAACATGACCGACCGCATCTATCCCCAGTTCGCCACCCACAATGCCCATTCGGTGTCCTCGATTCTCGAGTTGGCCAAGCGCAAGGGCGTGGATAACTACGAGTTCCAACGCCTGCATGGCATGGGCGAATCCCTGCACGACGAGGTGCTGAAAGTCAGTGGCGTACCTTGTCGGATTTATGCGCCGGTCGGCCCGCACAAGCATTTGCTGGCATACCTGGTGCGTCGCCTGCTGGAAAACGGGGCCAACAGCTCATTCGTCAACCAGATTGTCGATAAAAGCATTACCCCGGAAGAGATCGCCAAGGATCCGGTCGATGCCGTCAAGGCGATGGGAAACAACATTTCCAGCAAGGCGATTGTTCACCCGTTCAAGCTGTTCGGGGCCCAGCGCCGCAATTCCAAGGGTTGGGATATCACCGACCCGGTCACGGTAAAGGACATCGATGCCGGGCGCGATGCCTATCGCGACCACCGCTGGCACGGCGGCCCGGTCATTGCCGGCGAGGTATCGGGAACCGAGGTCCAGACCGTGCGCAACCCGGCGAATCCGGAAGACACGGTGGGCCATGTCACGCAGGCCTCCGAAGACGACGTAAACACCGCGATTGCCGCGGCCCAGCAAGGTTTCAAAGCCTGGTCTGCACGCCCAGCCGAGGAGCGGGCGCAGTGCCTGCGCAAAGTCGCGGACCTGTACGAGGCCAACGCCCACGAGCTTTTCGCGCTGGCGACCCGGGAGGCCGGCAAATCCCTGTTGGACGGCATTGCCGAGATCCGCGAGGCAGTGGATTTCGCCCTGTACTATGCCAATGAAGGTGTGCGGTACCGGGACAGTGGTCACGCGCGCGGCGTCATGGTGTGTATCTCCCCATGGAACTTCCCGCTGGCCATCTTCACCGGCCAGATCATGGCGAATCTGGTGGCCGGTAATGCGGTTCTGGCCAAGCCGGCCGAACAGACCTCGCTACTGGCCGCGCGCGCCGTGGCGTTGATGCACGAGGCCGGCATTCCCGAAGACGTGATTCAGCTGCTGCCGGGCAGCGGTGCCACCGTGGGTGGGGCGCTGACATCCGACGCTCGCGTCTCCGGAGTCTGCTTTACGGGGTCGACGGCAACGGCGCAGCGAATCAACAAGGTGATGGCCGAAAACCTGGCGCCGGATGCCCCGCTGGTGGCGGAAACCGGCGGGCTGAACGCCATGATTGTCGATTCGACCGCCCTCCCCGAACAGGTCGTCCGCGATGTGCTGGCCTCCTCCTTCCAGAGCGCCGGGCAGCGTTGTTCCGCGCTTCGTATGCTGTATGTGCAGAAAGACATTGCGGATAATCTGCTGGAAATGCTCTACGGCGCGATGGATGAGCTGGGTATCGGCGATCCCTGGCTGCTGTCGACCGATGTCGGCCCGGTGATCGACGAGGCCGCGCGCAAGAAAATCGCCGATCACTGCGCCAACTTCGAGGCCAAGGGCCAGTTGCTGAAGAAAGTACCGGCCCCCGGAAACGGGACGTTTGTGTCGCCGGCCGTAATCAAGGTCAGCGGCATCGAGGAACTCGAAGAGGAAGTGTTCGGGCCGGTACTGCATGTGGCCACGTTTGCCGCCAAGGATATCGATAAGGTCGTGGATGCGGTCAATGCGAAGGGCTATGGCCTGACGTTCGGCATCCATACGCGCGTGGACCGCCGTGTCGATCGCATTTCAAGCCGCATCAAGGTCGGCAATGTCTACGTCAATCGCAATCAGATCGGGGCGATCGTCGGCTCCCAGCCGTTCGGCGGCGAAGGCCTGTCGGGCACCGGGCCGAAAGCGGGTGGGCCACAATACGTCCGCCGCTTCATGCAGGGCGAGACGACCGAGGTGGCGGCCGATGCCGGCGGTAAAAAGATCGAGGCGAAGGAACTGCAAGGCCTGATCGACAAGCTCGATTCGCTTACGGCGCCAAAGCCGGAGGCGCGTATCGAGGCATTGACGCCGATCTTTGGCGATGTGCCGGCGCCGCTGGATGCCCAGGATGAACAGATGCCCGGTCCGACCGGTGAACTCAATCGTCTGTCGCATCACGCCCGCGGCGTTGTGTTGTGTCTCGGTCCGGATCGGGACACCGCACTCGAACAGGCGGCCACGGCATTGTCACAGGGCAACAAGGTAGCCGTGATCGCCCCGGGCTTGGACGAACAGGTTGCCAGGGCGGCGAAAGCCGGTCTGCCGATCGTCGGCATGGCCGGACAGCTGGCGCCCGAGGCGCTGGTCGATGCGCGCGGTTTTCAGGCGGTCGTGAGCTGCGCCCAGAGCCCGCTGCTGCGCGAATACCGCGTTGCGCTCGCCAGGCGCGATGGTGCATTGCTGCCGTTGATCACGGAACATACCCTGGACCAGCGGTTCGTCATCGAGCGTCATTTATGTGTGGACACGACGGCCGCCGGCGGTAATGCCAGCCTGATTGCCGCGTCCGAATAAGGATCGGGGGGTGTCAGCCGAGACGGATACCGGCCACGCCGTCCGGCGCGCGCGGTTCGGGATCGATCGCCCGGTTTTCACGTCTGCCGTGGGCGTTCGGCTGGTTGCCGTCGCCCGGGTCAATTCCCGGAACTCAAGGGTGCGCGCCCGTCCGGTCTGCCGGAACCACTGCGAATCAAATACGGTAGCGTCATGACAACAACGACTCGAACCGAAGCGCCGCACACCGCGCTGGGCTTCTATCACAAGATTTCGCATCTGCGTTCCGATACCTGGAACGCGTTGACACATGATCTGGCCGATGTCTTGCGCTCGGACAAGCCGCGTCAGACCCGCAGGCTGGTCAAGGCGATCGGCATCAAGCTGACGCGGCTCGAGATTATCGAGGATTATCACGCCTTTCCTTCCAGCGAAGACTTTCGCCATCTGTGGTCGCTGTTCAACCAGCGGCAATACGCCCAGCTCGACAAGGTGGTCAACCGTCTTGTGCGCGCACTGGTCAGCGAGTCGTATCGGCGCCGGCCGATCGACCTGAGCGATACCGACGCCGAGGATATCGAGAACCACGACGCCCTGGCCCGCTTCCGGCGCGGCCACCCCGGGTTCAACTCCTCGGCCCAGCCCTACTTCGAAGTGCTGCTTGTCGACAATCTGTCGGCCGATGAGGACGAGGTGGTGCGCGACGCCTTCTACCGCATGCGCCGTGAAGAAGATCGGTTTGTCTATGACGTGGTCACGGTACGCAGCTTCGAGGATGCGCTGATCGCCGTATTGATCAACCCCAATATCCAAGCGTGCCTGATCCGCTACGAGTTTCCCTACAAGTCGAAATACAACCTCAGCGCCATTCGGCGGACGCTGGAAGGCCTGTCGGAAATGGATCTGGAAAACCAGCCGGCTTCCGAGCGGAGCATCCAGCTGGGCGCCATGATCCACCAGCTGCGTCCGGAAATCGATCAGTTCCTGGTGACCAATGGCGAAGTGGAGTCCACCGCCAGCCGCGATATCGATTACTTCACCCGTATCTTCTATCGCGAAACCGACTACATCGAGCAGCACCACACCATCCTGCGGGCAATCGACAACCGCTATCGCACGCCATTCTTCGACGCCCTGCGGGAATACAGCCGCAAGCCCACCGGCGTTTTTCATGCCATGCCCATCTCGCGGGGCAAGTCGATCACCCGGTCCCACTGGGCCGGCCAGATGATCGACTTCTACGGCATCAACATCTTTCTGGCGGAAACATCGGCGACCTCGGGCGGGCTCGACTCACTGCTGCAACCCTACGGGCCGATCAAGCGCGCGCAGGAATACGCCGCCCGCGCGTTCGGCTCGCGCGAGAGCTTCTTCGTCACCAACGGCACCTCCACGGCAAACAAGATCGTGGTGCAGGCGCTGGTCAAGCCCGGCGATGTCGTACTGGTGGACCGCGACTGCCACAAGTCGCATCACTATGGCCTGGTACTGACCGGCGCCTACGCGAGCTATCTGGATTCCTATCCGCTCGACGATTACTCGATGTACGGTGCCGTCCCGCTGAAGACGATCAAGAAGACGCTGCTGGAATACAAGCGCGCGGGCCGGCTCGACCAGGTCAAGATGCTGTTGCTGACCAACTGCACCTTCGATGGCATCGTTTACGACACGCGGCGGGTGATGGAAGAGTGTCTGGCTATCAAGCCCGACCTCATGTTCCTCTGGGACGAAGCGTGGTTTGCCTTTGCCACATTCAACCCGACCTATCGCCCCCGCACGGCGATGAACGCCGCCGGCACCCTGCGCGATCGTTATCGCAGCACCGCCTATCGCCGGGAATATGCCGCCTGGAAAGCACGCTTCGACGCGCTCGACCCGGACGATGACGCAACCTGGCTCGAGCAGCGTCTGCGACCGGATCCGGATCAGGTGCGCATTCGGGTCTATGCAACCCACTCCACCCACAAGACGCTGACCTCACTGCGTCAGGGTTCGATGATCCATATCTACGATCAGGACTTTCGCCAGAAGGTGGAGTCCACCTTCCACGAAGCCTACATGACGCATACGTCGACCTCGCCGAACTACCAGATTCTGGCGTCGCTTGACGTGGGACGCATGCAGGCCGAGATGGAAGGCTTCGAACTGGTCAATTCGCAGATCGAAACGGCACTGTCGCTACGCGAGCAACTGTACAGCCATCCCCTGCTCAAGAAGTATTTCGAGGTCCTCAAGAACGGCGACATGATCCCGCCCGAATATCGCCAGTCGGGCGTGCACACCTTCTACGACCGCCATCGGGGCTGGCATCAGATGGAGGAGGCCTGGGCACAGGACGAGTTCGTGGTCGACCCGACCCGGGTGACCATCGCGATCGGCAATACCGGGGTCGACGGCGACCAGTTCCGGACCGACTACCTGATGAACCAGTTCGGCATCCAGATCAACAAGACCTCGCGCAATACCGTGCTGTTCATGACCAACATCGGGACTTCGCGCAGCTCGATCGCCTACCTGATCGATGTCCTCATCCGGCTGGCCAAGGATTTCGAGCGCCGCTGGGAAGACAGTGGCCGCAGCGAACGCAAGGTGATCGAGCACCGGATCCACTCATTGACCCGCGAACTGCCGCCTTTGCCCGATTTCAGTCGTTTTCACGACGCGTTCCGGCCCTGGCCCGACAGCACGACGCCCGAGGGGGATATCCGGCGTGCGTATTTCCTGAGCTACGACGACAACAATACCGATTATCTGCGCTTCGACAACGGTGCCCTGCAGCGCGAGTTGCAGGACGGCCGCGAAGTCGTTTCGGCCAGTTTCGTCATCCCCTATCCGCCGGGTTTTCCGGTACTCGTGCCAGGCCAGGTGATCAGCCAGGAAATCATCGATTTCCTCACCGCGCTGGATGTCAAGGAAGTGCACGGCTACCGGCCCGAACTGGGCCTGCTGATCTTCAACGAGCAGGCGCTCGCGCGCGCCGCGGAGCATCCGGCATGAGAAGACCACAGACGATCCGGTTTCGAGGCGCACCGGCATCGGTCTGCGCTGCGACAGGCGCGCGACGCTCGGCGTGCTGGCCCGGCGAAACTATTTTCGCCGGCCCGGGAGTGCCGTGTCGGGCGATGTTTGCAGTACTTCGGGCCCTCGGCACACGCGTCGGTCGCGTGATCGCGGCGCCGATCCGGGACGTGACCCACACTCTTGGTTTACCCTTCAGATTATCAACCGAACTTTTTAAAAGAAGAGGCATATGACGCCATTCGCCATTGCAGGCATTCAGATGTACGTCTCGGCAACGCAGAGCAACGTCGAGGGCATGAAAAATCGCATCGACGCGCTCATGGCGGTTTATCCGTGGGTGCAGATGGTGACGTTCAGCGAGCTTGCCGCCTGCGGCCCGCTGCCGTCGAAAGCGCAGGCCCTGCCCGGCTCGGCGGAAACCGCGCTGGCCGAAGCCGCCGCCAAGCACCAGATCTGGCTGGTGACCGGCTCGATGTTCGAACGGGCCGACGACGGCCTCATCTACAACACGGCGTCAGTCATCGACCCGACCGGCCATGTCGTCGGTCGCTACCGAAAGATGTTCGTGTTCGAGCCCTACGAACAGGGCATCACGCCGGGCAACGAGTTCTTCGTATTCGACGTGCCCGAGGTGGGCCGCTTCGGCATGACGATCTGCTACGACACCTGGTTTCCGGAAGTCACCCGGACACTGGTCAGCATGGGGGCCGAGGTGATTCTGCGTCCGACGTTGACCTCATCCATCGACCGCGATGTGGAACTTTCGATCACGCGTGCCAACGCCGCGGTCAATCAGTGTTACCTGTTCGATATCAACGGTCTCGGCGCCGGTGGCTACGGCCGCTCCATCGTATGCAGCCCGCACGGCCAGGTGCTTCATCAGGCCGGCAGCAGTGAGGAATTCATCCCGCTGGAAATCGACTTCGATACCGTACGCCGATCGCGCGAACGAGGTTTGCTGAGTCTTGGGCAACCCTTGAAGAGTTTTCGGGACAAACCGGTCGAATTCGCGATTTATCAGGCGGGCGCCCAATCGCCCTATCTCGACTCACTGGGGCCACTGAAAAAGCCTGAGCGCATATGTATCAATGCCGGTTCAGAAGCATCCGATGGCGCGTCATCAGGCGCCTACTCCAGCGTCGTATCCGACACCGATACGCCGCCGAACGACAATCCATAACCAGGGAGACAGCCATGGAGAATCAGAACACCGCGCCCGTTGTCCAGTCGACCCGGACGCTCCACGGCCTGTCCGATATCCGGCGGTTCTTCCGGCGCAACGACACGCCGATCTATTTCATCAGCGCGACGAACTTCAACCTGCTGGGCGCGGATGAATGGGTACATCACTTCAAGTACATCAATTACATCGATTGCTTCGACGGCCAGCACCCGAATCTGTTCGTGCCGCCGGAAATCGCGCATACCGAGTTCCAGAGCATCGAGGACATCAACAACTATCTGCTCGAACACAAGGCCGTGGCCGATTACGTCCGCAGTCGCGGGCCCGGAAAGGCGCTGTTCCTGATGTTCGACGAAAACACCGAGAGACTCGCCCGCGAACTGGATCTGGAAGTCTGCCTGCCACCGGCCCGTCTGCGCCAGCATCTGGACGACAAGCTGGTGACCACCCGAATCGCGGAAGCTGCAGGTATCGACTGCGTTCCCAACGTGATGGCCGCCGTGGACTCCTATGACGACCTGCGCCGGCTTGCCGCGGACCTGGGGCCGGATCTCGTGGTGCAGACCGCGTTCGGCGACTCAGGGCATACCACCTTCATGATCTCCGATGAGGAAGACTGGGCCGAGCACGCCGACGAGATCGTCGGCGCCGGCGACGTCAAGATCATGAAACGCATCAAGCCCCGCGGCACCGCCGTCGAAGCCTGCGTCACGCGGCACGGCACAATCGTGGCCCCGATCATGACCGAGCTGGTGGGCTTTCCCGAGCTCACGCCCTATGAAGGGGGCTGGTGCGGTAACGAGATATTCGCCAACGCCTTCAACGCGGATCTGCGGGATCAGGCGCGCGACGCCACCCTGGCGATGGGCGAATGCCTCAAGCGCGAGGGCTATCTCGGCTATTTCGAGCTGGACTTCCTGATCGATCGCGATACCGACAAGCTCTATCTCGGCGAGATGAATCCGCGCATCACGGGTGCCAGCTCCATTACCAACCACGCCGCGTTTTCGTTGTCGGACATGCCGTTGTTCATGTTTCATCTGCTGGAGTGGATGGACGTGGATTACACGCTCGACGTCGATGAAATCAATCGGCGCTGGGCCGAGCCGGACAACATCGACTCCTGGGGCCAATTGGTACTCAAGCACACGGCGGATGCGGTCGGCGTCATCACCCAGGCGCCACCGACCGGCATCTGGCGCATGGATGCGGACGGCCAAATCAGCTTCTCACGCTATGACACCCATCGTTACCATGTGGAAAGCGAGGCCGAGGCCTTGTTCGTGCGCATCGCCGGTGTCGGCGACTACTGGTACGAAGGCGCGGATCTGGGCATACTGGTGACGCGCGGACGCCTGATGAATGACGATTTCGAACTCAACCCGCGCGCTCGTGCCTGGATTGACGGGATCAAGTCGCATTTCCAGGCATCGGCTGCCAGCGCCGAGAACCAGGGGCACCTCGCGCCGGGTGCCTTGAAAGCTCATCCTGTACCGGGCTCTTTCAAGCTGTTGTAGCGGCGCCCGCGCCGCGGCGCAGGTTGAGTAAAAGCGCGACGGGCCGATCGATCCGCCCGTCGCGAGAACGCCTTGCTTCGCCCCGAACACGGACCGAGTGTCGGTCGCGTTATGCCAGGACGAGGCATCATGTGCCGGCGTGGCGCGTCTTCCCCATTCACCACGGCCGACGCCGGTCCGAACAGAGGTTCCCGGGATGAGCACGCCGACTTCGCCCATGGCCCATATACCGAGCACGTTTCACCTGGCCTCGATCGAGGAAGACGAACCGGGCGCCAAATGGCAGGCCCTTTTCGACGCACACTGGCCGCCGTATCAGACGTGGTTTCTTTCCGAAGGCGAACGCGCGCGTCCGGGCTATATGACTTCGTTGCGAAACCTCCGCGCGTACATGCCGGAGCTGTTGTCGACCTACGACAAACTGGTGGATCTCGCCGGCGGCGGCGATCTCGCGGCGCGTTTTCTGAGCTTCTATCGCCCGCCGCCCTATCTGCTGGGGTGCTCGCAGGCGGTATGGGCCGGGCCCGAGCCGGCGCTGATTCGCAATTACGACTACAGCCCCATTCTGTTTGAATGGGCACTGCTGAAAACCCGCTGGTTGCGCCCGGTCATCGCGATCAGCGATTGTCTCTGGGGCGTACTGGACGGCATCAACGATGCCGGACTCGCGATCTCGCTCGCGTTCGGCGGGCGCAAGACCACGGGCGACGGTTTCGGCGTGCCGCTGGTGCTGCGCTACATACTGGAAACATGCGACAACGTCCGTGAGGCCTGTTTCGTGTTGCGGCGTGTCCCGGTCCACATGACATACAACCTGACACTGCTGGATCGCGCCGGCATATTCGTCACCGCGTATCTGGCCCCCGATCGCAAGCCACGCTTCGTGCGGTCGCCGGTCAGCACCAACCATCAGGATCGCATCGAGTGGCCGGCCTACGCCCGTATGAGCGCGAGCATCGAGCGCCGCGCCTTCCTCGAAGAGCGCCTGGCCGATCCGAGCGAAACCGAAAGCCGATTCGTGAACCGCTTCCTGGAGCCCCCGATTCATCGCATCCGCTACGAGCGGGCCTTCGGCACGCTCTATACCGCAGTCTATCGTCCGACCGAAGCACGCGTGGAATACCACTGGCCGGGCCACCGGGTGCTGCAGCAGTCGTTCGCGTCGTTCGAGGAAGGGCTCGAAACCATCCATCTGGGCGAAGCGACTATCGGGAAAGTGGGTGTCGGGCACTTTTAATGCGTTTCCGTCGCCCTTTCGAGTTCCTGGCGGACCTCACCGTATCGCCGGCTCGCCCTGAACGCCGGCCAGTCGGTCGGTAGTTGCGCGGCTATTCGCACGATTTGTTTGGCCGCGCGACGTGCCCGGACCAGGTGCGTGCTTACTGCCACATGGATATTGACGCGGCGGCCGACGGCATCGAGATAGCGCTGGCCGACATGCAGCTGTTCGGCCAGTAACCATTATCGGAGGTCTATCATCGTGCGCGATATGCAACCTCATTCGCCGTCAGTACGATCTGCAGCATGCAAATCGGGCGGCCGCCAGGTAGTGCCGGGAGCGGCTTGACTTCAATCAATGCCCTCGCTCCGAAACCCGTTAGCGTGAAAAGGGGCGAGTCGGGCCTGTGACTGAGTCGCGGTTCCGTACGAAGACGCACAGCGCAATGCATCGACAGGACCGCCCCGCACTTTTGCGCCGCATCGCAAGACCACGTCGGGCTGATTACTCATGGACTCATCGAATTGGCACGAGCTTGAGTGCGAACATGCGTTGCAGGCCCTCGAGACTGCGCCCGAGGGCCTCTCGCCAGCCCAGGCGCAGGCCCGACTCGTTCGCTACGGCGAGAACAGTGTGCCGATCCCCCCGCCGGAAAGTGCGTTACGGCGACTGGGTCGTCAATTCCGGAATCTGCTGATCTGCGTGCTCATGAGCGCCGGCGTGGCCACGTTGTTCCTTCGGCACTGGGTGGATTCCGGGGTTATTTTCGGCGTGGTCTTGATAATGGTGCTGATCGGCGCCTTTCAGGAGGGTCGCGCCGAGAAGGCGTTGCGGGCCATTCAGGCGCTGCTCTCGCTCGAGGCCGTCGTCATCCGCGCGGGGCGACTGCAGCGCGTGCCGACCCGGGAGATCGTGCCGGGGGATATCGTGCGCCTGAATGCCGGCGACTGCGCGCCGGCCGATCTTCGGCTGTTGCGAGCGCACCAGGTACGGGTCGACGAGTCCCCCTTGACCGGCGAATCCGCCCCGGTGGCCAAGAGCGTGGATCCGGTGCCAATGCAAACACCGCTCGCCGAGCGCAGCAACATGGTCTATTCCGGTACGCACCTCACACAAGGTCGTGCCATCGGCATCGTGATTGCCACCGGTGCCCGGACCGAGATCGGTCGTATCGCGCGGCTGGCGGAGGATATCAACGAAACACGCACGCCATTAATGGGCCAGATGTCCGATCTATCGCTCAAACTCACGGTCGGCATCCTGTTGCTGGCGATCGTGACATTCGGCATCGGCTGGCTGGGGCGCAGCGGCAGCTTCGAAGAACTCTTCCTCGCCGCTGTCGCATTGGCGGTGGCGGCGATACCGGAGGGCCTGCCCGCGGTGATCACGATCACACTGGCGATCGGCGTACAACGCATGGCGCGACGCAACGCGATCATTCGTCGTCTCTATGCGGTGGAAACACTCGGCGCCGTCGACGTGATCTGCTCGGACAAGACGGGCACACTGACTTACAACCAGATGATGGTTCGCTGCGTCGTGCTGGCCGGTGACCGGCTCACGGTCGACGGTGACGGCTATGCACCGATGGGAACCATTCAATCGGCGACACATCGCCCCCTGGCCGATGTGGCAGCCGATCTGGCTCGTTTGCTCACGGCGGCCGTGCTCTGCAACGACGCTGAACTGAAATCGCAACCAGACTGGCACGTGGTTGGCAGTGCGACCGAAGGCGCGCTTCTGACGCTCGCCACCAAGGCCGGTCAGGATGTCGATGCCATCCGGGCCGCGTATCGGCGACTCGACATCATGCCGTTCGAGTCGGAAAGCCGGTTCATGGCGACGCTTCACCGCGATCAGCAGGACACCGGGTGGATCACGCTCAAGGGCGCGCCGGAATCTGTCGTGGTTCGATGCACCGCGCAAATGCGCAACGGCCTGCCTGAGCCGCTGGATGCGAATTATTGGACGGGCCATCTGACCGCGCTCGCCGACACCGGCCAGCGTACGCTCGCCATAGCGCAGCGCGAAGTCGCACACCACACGGCGGGCCTGCGGTCCGACGATCTCGATTCGGATCTCGTGCTGCTGGGCCTGGTCGGCATCCAGGATCCGCCACGACCGGAGGCAATCGAAGCGGTCCAGCGCTGCCGTGCGGCGGGTATCGACATCAAGATGATCACCGGCGACCACGCCGCTACGGCTCGAGCTATCGGCGCGCAGTTCGGTCTCGGTCAAACCGCTCCGGTGCTCAGCGGCACCGATATCGATGCCATGGATGAACAGTCGCTCCAGGAAAGTACGCGCACGGCTGACGTCTATGCTCGCACCACCCCCGAGCACAAACTCCGCCTGGTCAGGGCGTTGCAGGCCAGAGGGTGCATCGTGGCCATGACCGGAGACGGGGTCAACGACGCGCCGGCCCTGAAACAGGCCGAAGTCGGCATAGCGATGGGTCGACGCGGTACGGATACTGCTCGGCAAGCCGCGCACGTGATCCTGACTGACGATAATTTTGTCTCGATCGCCGACGCTGTCGAACAGGGCCGTACCGTCTACGACAACATCCGAAAATCGGTACTCTACATAATGCCGACCGGGCTGGCGGAAGCAATGGTGGTCGTTCTGGCCACCCTGTTCGGCCTGACCCTGCCGCTGACGCCGCTGCAGATTCTCTGGGTCAACACCATTACGGCCACCACGCTTGGGCTGGCGCTGGCTTTCGAGCAGCCAGAGCAGGATCTGATGCGCAGGCGTCCGCGCGGCGCCCGCGACGCCATAGTCAACGGCCTGCTGGTGTGGCGCATCGTCTTTGTCACGCTCGTTATTGTGGCTGGGACGTTCGCGCAGTTCATCTACGCGATCGACCGCAGCTTGCCACTGGACCAGGCGCGGACGGTCGCGGTCAATACGCTGGTCATGTTCGAGATCTTCTACTTGTTCAGCAGCCGTTTCATCGTGAATCGGTCACTCAGCTGGCAAGGATTCATCGGCAATCGTTACGTTCCGGCGGCGGCGGTGGCCACCCTGGCGCTCCAGGCCCTGTTTACCTACGCCCCGCCCCTGCAATTGCTGTTCGATACACGAGGCATCGGGGCGCTATCCTGGATCGGGCTTACTCTCACCGCGTCGTCAGTGCTGTTTCTGGTGGAAATCGAGAAAGCGATCCTGCGGTATGCACACAAAGACCGGGGTCGCCCGGTAACCACCCGTCCGACCGCATGACCCTCGTCCGCTTCCGAGCTCGCACGCTAACGGCGGGCGCGTGTCTCCTGCCAGATTTCGTTGCCGACCAGGGTACGCATCCGATCCATTGATTCGGCAAACCACTCGAGAATGTCGTCCAGCGTAATGATGCCGCGGAGATAGCACTCGGCGTCCACGACCGGCAGTCGCCGCACCCCCAGTTCAGCCATGCATTCCATCGCTTCCCAGATGTCGGCCGATTCATCGATGGTTTCGATAGGCGTCTGAACGATATCGCCAACCGCGAGCGAATCGATCGGTACGTCCTGAGCCAGCACTTCGATCACCAGATCCCGATCGGTCACGACGCCCACCAGCGCCGACTCCTTCTCGTCGGATTCGACAATGACCAGCGAGCCGACGTGGTATTTGCGCATCAGCGCCGCGGCATCACGGATACGGGTATGCCGGGGTGTGGTGACCACGTTCTTTTCGCAGAACCGCGCGACTTCCACCTGAGACTCCGTGTAAGCGTAAACGACGCCACCATGGTCATCGATCGTGCCGGCGAGATATTGATTCAGATCAAAGCGCGGAAGTCCGGAGCGCCGACCGCGCCGTAATGCGCTTCGGCGCGTGTACGGGGCAGCCGCGCCGGTGCGGCTACGGGCTGTCGCCGCGCGACGATGACGAACGCGGGGTCTTTGCCTGGTGGCCGGCACCCGAATCGTCGTCCGGGGCCTGCCCGGGGCCGGGATTGCCGTTGCCGGGGGGCGTTGGGATCTTGCCCTGTGCCACGCAGTTCATGTGGCTCGCGCCATCGATATTGAGCGTGATCTTGTCGTGGCCAAATGTAAGCTGGTCACCGTGATCGTCGGCGTAGACGGCCGTATGCGCGCCGCTGTCTTTCCTGGCGTCCAGGGTGATCTGCCGCTTGCCCATGTGCAATACGGCTTGCTTGGGGGTGTTGGTCATATCGAAGCGGAAATCGTCATCGCATCGATAATGCCGGAAATCCCCGCCCGCAGCGGAGTCGTTCGCCTGCAGCATCAGCAGCGCCGGCTTTCGTTGTTCGCGCGGCGTGACGGCCTGGGGTACGGGCGTTTGCCAACGCACGTCGCCCCCCTTGTCCATGATCTGTGCCGATAGACCGTACTGGCCGCCGCTGCCGAGCAACGCGGATCCGACCGAAATATTGAAGCTGACCGGCAGTTTGCCCAGATCGTGCAGCGTGCGCTCGGCCACAATGCGATTCTCGCCGCCGCCGACATCGTGCTCGATCAGGCTGATACGCGCGCTGGCATGATTCGGGAGTTTGCCATCGCCCGCAAGCGCAAGCCGGCCGCGAATATGCACATCCTGGGGCTGGCTCGAGCCGCAGCCGGCCAGAATGCCGACTGTCGCCATCATTGAGGCGACGATGAGCGCTCGGGCGCTTCTTCGGAGTTTTACCATCAAACCGTCTATTTCAGTCGATCGAAAATGCAAGTATCTGACTCAGTTGGCAATACGGTCGCCCAGACAGTTCGTTCCACATATTGAATAGTGCCTGAATACGCTGGTGCGCGCTCCGGGTGTTTGTTTTGCCGGAATAAACCTGCCATTGCGACATCGCCCGCGCCACCCAGTCGGTCAACAAGAAGGTATCCTTGCCGGCCATGCGGAGAAAGGCCGGACCGGACTGGCCGCCGAGCTGGGCGAAGCGTGTCTTGAGCTCGGCCCAGAGTTCGACGATCTCGTCCTCGGGCCACTCCGCCAGCCAGAAGCCGAAGCTGCCGAACTCGTCGACGATCGCCTGCATGGCCCGTGCGTTGTCGCGTACGGCAAATATCTTCCGGCGATGGCGGATCAGCTGCTCGTCGCTGGCCAGTCGTTTGAGATCGTCCTCGCTGAGCGCGGCAACGGCTTCCAGCCGGAAATCATCGAACGCCGCCTCGAACGCCGGCCAGCGTGCGTCGACCAGGCGATGGGTCAGGCCGGCGCGAAAAATACGCCGGCACATCACCGATAAATAGCGGTCATCGCCGATCATGGCGAGGCTTTCCGGCGGCTCCGGCCGCACCAGCGCCGCCTCGAGTTCCGCGCTGCCGCCCAGGCGTGCGCAGGCAGCGGATTCGATCCTGTCGAATTCGATCATGGGCTCGTCGCGGTAAGAGATTGTGCACAATTGTACGCGCAATGGACCAGCCAAGGGCCGGTTGCCAACGCACACGGCAACAGGCCGGCCCGGGCCGCGTGGTTCGCGGCGCTCGGAATCAGTGCTTGGCCGGGTCCGGCGCATCCGGCAGCGCCGAGTCGCCGGGCACCTCACGCGTCAGATGCAGAAAATGCAGATGACTCTCGTACTGATCGAGAATATCGTCGATGACCTGATCCTTGGAGTAGTTCATCAGGTCGTAGCCCTGCGTGCCTTCGGTGAGAAACACTTCGAGGCGGTAGTAATAGGCATTGGATCGCGATGCGCGCATGGCGAACGTGGGGGTCTGGAACTGGCGGGGCCAGGCCTGATAATTGAAATCGGGCTCGTCGTCCAGTCCGACGCGAAGCGCGGCATGACGCGCCTCGCCCTCGCCCTGGGTGAACACATCGACCTTGACGCCCTGCGCGCGCAATTCCGCGGCCACGGCATCCATCGCGGGCCGGACCGCTTCGTCCAGATAGCGCATCACGTGGCGATAGCTGGGAAAACTCATCGCCCGCGACACGCGCGTGGTCCAACTGACCGCATCGCGCCCGCCGGTGCGGCTCGACAGGTGGCCGGGCAGGCTCACGCGTTGGCTGTCGAATTTGTAGGCTTCGATCTTCAGCGCCTTCCACAGGCCCGCCATCATGAAGAACAGGACGACCGAAAACGGCAGACCGGTGACGACGACCGCGCTCTGCAGCGCGGATAACCCGCTCGTGCCCGATCCGGCCAGCAACAGGGCCAAGGTCACGACGCCGATGATCGACGCCCAGATGACACGCATCCACACCGGCGCGTCGCTGTTGACGTCGGCGAGCTGCGAGGTGAAGTTGGACAGTACCAGGGCCCCGGAGTCGCCGGAGGTGACGAAGAACACAATCCCGAGGATGGTGACCCCGATCGTCGACAGCATCGGAAACGGCAGCTGATTGAGGAACAGATAGACGCCGGACGGCGGGTTGTTCATCACCTGCTGGCCGAAGTCGCCGCCGCCGTGCATGACCATGTCGAGGGCCGAATTACCCAGCAACGACATCCAGATCATCATGAAGATGATCGGCAGTGTCATGGTGCCGGCTACGAATTCGGCGATCGTGCGCCCGCGCGAGATTCGCGCCAGGAAAAGCCCGACGAACGGGCCCCACGCGATCCACCAGGCCCAGAAGAACAGCGTCCACCCGTCGAGCCAGCCGGCCGGCGCCGCGTAGGAGAAGGTGTTGGTCGATAGACTCACGAAGTGCGTGAGGTAGTCGCCGACGTTGGTGACGAAGGTGTTGAGCAGAAACAGGGTGCGCCCCGTGAACAGGACAAAAAGCAGCAACACGATCGCCAGCAGGATATTGAACTCCGACAGGCGGCGAATTCCCTTTTCCACCCCTGTGACCGCCGAAATGGTGGCGAACGCAATGATCGCGACCACCAGACCGACCTGCGTCCAGATATTGGCCGCAATGCCGAACATGTAATGCATGCCGAAGTTCAGCTGCACGATGCCGATCCCCAGGGCGGCGGCAATGCCGAACACGGTGGCGACGACGGCGGTGATGTCGACCGTGTGCCCGATCCAGCCGTAGATGCGATTGCCGAACAGCGGGTACAGGGCCGAACGGATAGTCAGCGGCAGATCGTAGCGATAGGAGAAAAACGCGAGCGACATGCCGACCAGCGAGTAGATCGCCCAACCGGAGATTCCCCAATGCAGGAAGGTGATCTCGATGGCGTGCCGTGCGGCCATGGCCTGGTCGGCCGGCGCGTCGGGGGCATTGTAGAACTGGGTGATGGGCTCGGCGATGCCGTAGAAAATGACCCCGATGCCGATGCCCGCGGAGAACAGCATGGCGGACCATGAAAAAAGATTGAAATCCGGCCGGGACTGTTCCGGTCCGAGCCGGATGCGACCGAACCGCGACACCGCAACCCCGATCACGAAGACCAGGTATATGATCACCGTCAGGAAGTAGTACCAGCCGAATGTGGCCGATATCCAGCTTTTCACCGCACTGATCGCGGCTTGCGCCTGCGCCGTGAAAATCATCGTCCATAGCGAGAACACCACGATGGTGATCGCGGAGCCGTAGAACACGATCGGATTGAGACGATCTTCCGCCGGCTTACGCTCGGATGAGAGGGGCTGACTCATGTTGCTCCTGGCACGTGAATTTGCCGGGTGCACTCGCGTTGCGCCGTCGCGCGACGTGTTGAACCGACGTCCACGTCGCGCCCGTCACAGGGCTCGCTGCCGTGATGGCGCGCTACGGAGGCCCGGAATCGCGGTTTACCGCCGAAGGGCTGGCCGGCCGGGTACCCGGAATGCCGGCGTAGACTGCCGCCATTCGATTTAGCGTGCAAATGAAACGCCGGATCCGCACGCGCCGCGACAGCCGCAGCAATGTGCTGTGCCAGGTATTTTGTCGCATGCAGCGAGGCGGCGCGCGTTCACGGCAAGGCGCGACGCCCCGGCCCCGGGCATCATCCCCGTGGCCAAGCGGCGTTCGGGCCAGCGGGGCCTATTAATCCGGCATCCAAACAGCCGACTTCATCCGCTGTTTTCAAAGACTTCGCGGCCAATGGCCACGCCGAGCATGCGGTCGCATGCTCGCGCTATTAGGGCCTGTTGCCGTTTCGTCCGCGTCCGCGCCAAGCGCTGTTTTGCGGCAAGACGAGGCGCAGTGAGTGCGGCGTAGTGAGTCTACGCGAGCGAGTTGCAACGCTGGATTGTGGCAAAACAGCGCTTGTCCCTTCGGGTTGGGCCGCCCATAAAATCAACCAGGGCGCCGATACGGCGTTGCGCGTCTTGATCGTGGCACGCCACGACCGGCGACGCGCGCCTTGTCTCGACGGATTTGCGGTCTCCAACGCGGCACGTGTACGAAACGGCAACAGGCCCTAACCGAAAAATCATCTATTTTTGTGCCGGGTTAATAACTCACATGTTGCGCTATGGTCTCGACGAACGCGCGGCCATAAGCGTCGCGTTTCTTTTCGCCCACGCCCGGCACATCCGACAACTCGGCGACATCGGTGGGCCGCCGCGCAAGCATCTCGCGCAGCGTGGCATCATGGAAGATCACGTAGGGCGGCACATCCTGCTCGCGCGCCAACTCCAGCCGCAGCGCCCGCAATGCCTCCCAGAGCGGCTCATCCTCGATCTCGATCGGCGGCAGCGCCTTCCTGACCGCCCGGCGCGAGCGTTTGCCGCTGCGATCCACCCGCAGCTCCAGCGTTTGCTCGCCGCGGAGCAACTCGCGACAGCCGGTGGCCAGTTGGAGGCCACCGTAGGCCTGCTCGACGTGAATATAGCCGAGCGCAATCAGTTGCCGCATGATCGAACGCCACTGCTTGGCCGAAAGATCGTCGCCGATCCCGGCTGTCGACAGCGCGTCATGCCCGAGCTCGCGCGCGCGATCCGAGTGTGCGCCGCGCAGATGATCCACGACATAGCCCGTACCGAAGCGTTGGCCGGTGCGATATATCGCCGATAGCGCCATGCGCGCATAGCGGGTGGCGTCATAGGTTTCCGGCGGATTGAGACAGGTGTCACAGTTGCCGCAGGCGGTCTCGCATTGCTCGCCGAAATAACCGAGCAGGTTGATACGTCGGCAGCTGGCGATTTCGCAGTATGCGAGCATCGCATCCAGCTTGGCCCGCTCGACCCGCTTGCGGTCTTCGGCGGCTGCGCCCTGCTCGATCATGCGGCGCCGCTGTACGGCATCGCCGAGCCCGTAGAGCATCCAGGCCGTCGCGGGTTCGCCGTCGCGACCGGCTCGACCGGTTTCCTGATAATAGGCTTCGATGCTGGCCGGCAGATCGAGATGCGCCACGAATCGCACGTCGGGCTTGTCGATGCCCATGCCAAAGGCGACCGTCGCACAGATGATCACGCCTTCCTCGCGTAGAAACCGCGACTGGTGATGCTCGCGCATGGCCGGCGACAGACCGGCGTGATAGGGCAACGCCGTATGGCCGGCGCGCGTCATCCACTCGGCGGTGTCCTCGACCTTGCGCCGCGACAGACAATACACAATGCCGGCCTGCCCGGGATGCTCGCGCTCGATGAAGTCGGCGAGTTGTTGTTTGGCGTTGCCGCGCTCGGCCACCCGGTACTGAATGTTCGGCCGATCGAAGCTGTGCAGATAACGCGCCGCGTCTTCCAACGCCAGACGCTCGATGATTTCCGCCCGCGTCGGCAGATCGGCGGTCGCGGTGAGGGCCATGCGCGGCACATCCGGAAACTGCTCGGCCAATGCTGCGAGCTGGCGATATTCCGGCCGAAAGTCGTGCCCCCACTGCGATACGCAATGCGCCTCGTCGATGGCGAACAGCGCGATCGACGAACGCTGCAGGAGATTCAGCATGCGCGGCTGGAGCAGTCGTTCCGGCGCGACATAGACGATATCCAGGGCGCCGCTGGCGACATCGCGTTCGATCGCGGCCTGCGATGCGGCGTCGAGGGTGGAATTCAGATAGGCCGCCGCCACACCCAATTGCCGCAATGCCGCCACCTGATCCGCCATCAATGCGATCAACGGCGACACCACCACCGCGACCCCCGGACGCACCAGCGCCGGGATCTGATAGCACAACGATTTGCCGCCGCCGGTGGGCATCAGCACCAGGGCATCGCCGCCGTCGACGACGTGCGCGATGATATCGGCCTGTTGCCCGCGGAACGCGCTGTAGCCGAAAACCGACGTCAGCACCGATTGCGCCGAGCGCGCTGCCACGATCAGGACGTCTGGCTCAGGGCGGCCGCCGACGGGGCCAGCGGGATCACGTAGAACAACACCGCGAAGAAGTGACAGGCGCTACCGGCGATCACGAACACGTGCCATATGGCGTGGTTGTACGGCATGCGGTCCCAGGCGTAGAAGACCACGCCGACGGTATAGGCCACGCCGCCTGCCAGCAAAAGCCAGATGCCGCCGGGTGCTACGTTCTCGAGCAGCGGGCGGATCACCAGCACTACAGTCCAGCCCATGGCGACATAGAACGAGGTGGACAGATAACGCACATGCCGCAGCGATGTGGTCTTGATGACGACGCCGGCGAGTCCGAGCGCCCAGACCAGACCCAACAGGCTCCAGCCCCACACACCACGTAGATTGACCAGCGTGAACGGCGTGTATGTCCCGGCGATGAGAAAATAGATCGCCAGGTGATCGATCACCCGGAGCACGCCCTTTGCCCGCGGCGGCGCGATGCTGTGATACAGCGTCGACGCCAGATGGGAGAAAATCAGGCTGGTGCCGAAGATGGATACCGCGACGATATGCCAGACCGTGCCATACAGCGCGGCATAAACCACCAGGATAACCATTCCCGCGATCGACAACGCCGTGCCGATGCCCGACGTGACGGCGTTGGCGATCTCTTCGCCCAGGGTATAGCCGCTGCTGTTCACCCGCGGCCCGGATTGCACGCTGCTCATGGCGCGTATTGTGCCACGCCCGAACCGCTTTCGCGGTACGGGCATGGCCCCGGCCGCTATTGGCTAGCCGCCCGCGCCATCCCCGGGTCGTGCCCGTCGTACGCGTTGTCGTCATGACGCGACAGGCTGTCGCGGTAATAGTCCGCCTGATCGAACACATCCACCTGGATGGCGGCCAGGCGGGCGGTTTCGGCGTCGCGGATGCGTTGCGCCTCGTCCGCCGAGATGATCCCGGCGGCCAGCGCGGGCTCGATCGCCGCGACCACGTCCGGAGCGCTGATCTTGCCGTGACGCATCGCCTTTTTCACCCGCATCTGTGGCTCGGCCGATTCACTCACCAGGCGCCAGGCATGCAGCAACCGCCCCATGCCCGGCTCGTCGTCGCGCGGCGACCCCAGGCCGCCGAGGGCGATGCGCTGATACTGTTCGCCCGGCGTCTGGATGGCCGCCGCGACACGGCGATCCTCGGCATCGCCCGGCCCGCTAGACAGCGGATTGATCTTGAGGAAAAACCGGCCCGGATAACGCAGCATCCAGCCCACCACGGGCGTATCGAAGTTGGCGTAGATCCCCTCGAACGCGCGCTGGATTTCCAGCAGGCAGTATTTGAGCGCCCAATGAACGACCGGCAGATCCTCCTTCCTGGCGCCCTCGGCATGGAAACGGCGCAGCGTGGTCACCCCGAACACCATCCAGGACAAGGCATCCGCGAAGCGGCCGGACAGCTGCCCGCGTTGCTTGAGCTTGCCGCCCACGCAAAACATCGCCAGATCGGTGAGCAGCGCAAAACGCGTCGACGCCCAGCCGAGTTTCTTGAAATAGCGCGCGGTCTCGTCCGCCACCGGCGCCTTGACCGTCGCCCCGCGGGTGAGGCCGCGGACCACCCCGCGGCCGACGTTGGCGATGGCGTGGCCCGTCCAGCCCAGCAGCGCCTTGCGGAATGCGCGCACATCCTTGTTTTCGAGCGCGCCCAGCGTCGCCAGCGCATAGGGATGGCAACGCACTGCCCCCTGTCCGAAGATCATCAGCGTCCGTGTGAGGATGTTCGCGCCTTCCACGGTGACACTCACCGGGGCCGAGATATAAGCTGATCCGAGAATATTGTTCGGGCCCTGCATCACGCCGGCGCCGGCCATGACATCCATGCCATCGATCAGCAGCTGTTGTCCCAGCTCGGTGGTCTGCTGCTTGAGAATGGCCGAGACCACCGGCGGGTGATGCCCGGCATCGACCCCCGCGCACACGTACACCCGCGACGATTCGAGCACATAGGCCAGGGCCGCGGTGCGCGCGACCTTGGCGGTCACACCCTCCATCCAGCCAATCGGGATGCCGAACTGTTCGCGCACCATGCTGTACGGCCCCACCGCGGCGGCCGCCGCCTTGGCCGAAGCCACGCCCCCGGCGGGCAGCGAAACCGCCCGTCCGCCGCCAAGCTGCTCCATGAGCATGCGCCAGCCCTGCCCCGCCTGCGCCGGGCCGCCGATGATGTTATCGGCCGGGACCACCACATCCTCGCCGTGGATCGGGCCGTTGTCGAACGGCCCGATCGGCAGGTGGTGATCGCCCAGGCGCAGACCTGGCGTGCCTTTTTCCAGCAGGACCACCGTAATGCCGGGCTGCTCGCCGCCACCCAGCAGGTTGTCCGGGTCATGCAGCTGGCAGGCCAGACTCACCAGATTGGCGACCGGCGCCAGGGTGATATAGCGCTTGGTGAAATTCAGGCGCAGCTTGAGCTGGCCGTCGTCCGCCTTGAACACGACCGCCTCGGCCCGAATCGAGGCAGCATCCGACCCCGCTGTCGGTTCGGTCAGGCCGAAGCACGGCACGAACTCGCCGCTGGCGAGTTTCGGCAGGTAATGAGATTTCTGTGCCGCGGTGCCATAGCCGATCAACAACTCGGCCGCTCCCAGTGTGTTGGGGATGACCACGAGCGTGCCCACCGGCCCGAGCTGCGCAGTCTTCATCATGACGGCGCTACGCCCCAGGGTGGAAAACCCGGAACCGCCGTATGCCTTCGGGATGATCAGCCCGAAGAAACCCTGCTCGCGCAGGAACGCCCAGATTTCATCCGGGACGCGACGGGTGTTGTGCAGTTCCCAGTGATCCACTCGCCGTAACAGCTCCTCGACCGGCCCGTCCAGAAAAGCCTGCTCCTCCGGTGGCAGCGCCGGATAGGCTTCCTGCATCATTGAGTGGAAATCTGGATTACCTGAAAACAACTCGCCGTCGATCCAGACCGAGCCGGCGTTGAGCGCCTGACGTTCGGTATCGGAGATGCGCGGGAGCACTTTAGCCTTGTCCAGCTTGTTGAGGATCATCGAAAACATGCGATTCTCCGGGCTTTATTGCACGGCAGTACAAAACGATTGCGCCTGGCGACAGGCCGCGCACGCGGGTAGACATTGATCTCAGCTTAGCTCGACTCGCGTCATGTTCCAACAATAATAAAAATTACTATTTTCATTTGACCCGTTCGCCATATCCTGACTGATTATCATTGCGCGCAATTATCGAGACGATTAGACATGATTGGGAGAGGAATGATGCAGTGGTAAAGTCGCTGCTTTGTTTCGTGTAACAGGTATTACTGGTGATCGAGCGCTATCCAAAGACAACAATCGAGCGTGAAAAAGCCCTGGCCCAGATCGATCCGGAAACCCGTCATCGCATCGAGGATGCCGCGCGGGTGCTGTTCGCGGAACGGGAATTCCATCGGGTCAAGTTGATCGACGTCGCCAAGCACGCCCGCATCAGCCTGCAGACGCTGTACAAGTATTACGGCAGCAAGGAAACCGTGCTGTTCGCGAGTCTCGACACCTGGCTGTCGATCCTGGCCCGTCGCATGATCGATCACCTGCAGGGAATCGAGAACTTTCGCGACCGGCTGCGCAAGGTGTTCTGGGTGTTGCTCGATTACTTCGAGCGCAACCCGGAAGTCGCCCAGATCATCCTGAGTTCGGTATATCTGAATACCTGGCGCGAGGACGATACATTTCGTCAGCCCCAGCTCATGTCGGTGTTTCTCGGTGTAATCGAGGAAGGCCGTCGGGCCGGCATCCTGACTTCCGCCGTGGACGAGGTCGAGATCTCGGACTTCATCTGGGGCGTGGCCAATCGCAACGTGGCGATGTGGCTCATGCGCGGGCGCAAGTACGGGCTGGCCGAACGCGCGCCCGTGCTGTTCAACATGATATGGCGGGGAATTGCCAGCGATCCCGCGCTTGCCGAAACCCTAGATATCGAAATGGAACCGCGGCCGATGACAACGCGCTGAATCGCGTTGGGCACGGCCGGCGTCCGCTGCGCAGGGCCCGTGCCAACGTCTCGGATCTGCCGTGGGATAACCCGGTCTAAAGCGTGTGCGTCGGCCGCTCACTTTCGAGCTGCCCCGCCAGCAGCGTTTCGATACGTTGCTGAATCTTGATCCCGTCCGGCTCGGCAAACTGCACCCCGATGCCGGGCGGGCGCTGCGTACCCGGAAGCGACACCCACACGATCCGTCCGGCCACGGTCACGCGTTCGTCCTGCTCCTTGAGATGGAGCAGGAGAAAGACTTCCGCGCCCAGATCGAAATGCATGTCCAGCAGGTGCGGCTGGCCCACGAAAAGCCCGCCGTTGCGGATGAAGGGCATGTACGCCTCGTACAGCGCGCGGTTGCTGGGCACGTCGAAACGTACGATGCCGGATTGTCCGGCGATATTATTATCGCTCATGGCGTGTCGATGGCCTCGGCGACATACTGGCTGAGTTCGATGAATACAGACTCTACCACCAGTCGCCAGTCGGCGTTGGTCTCGGCCGTCCGGGCGACGTCGGATACGCGTCGGCTCCAGGCTTCGAGGCGCCGCGGCCCCAGCCGGCGGGCGGCCTGGGCCAGGCCCGAGTCGAGGCTTGGCGAATCGGCCCCGAGCGCGGCCAACAGCAAATCATTGCAGCGTCGGTAGAGCCAGTCGACCCACAACCGGCGTTCGGCCTCGTGGGCACGTTCGGCAACGCTGACCGGATTGGCGCGACGGGCCAGCAGCCGTGCCAGATCCCTGTCCCACTGCTCGACCAGAGGCTGGGCGCCGGCGTCGTGACGGGCCCGCAGTGCAAGCGGCGTACGCAGGCTGTCGTCGTCGGCGCGGCTGGCGTCGAAATCCTGGCCGGCCAGCCAGGCACGCGCGGTATCCGGCGCGGCCGCCGGCACGGTCCAGATCTGGCATCGGCTGCGGATGGTCGGCAATAATGCCGACACGCGATCGCTGATGAGCACGATATGACAGCCTGCCGGTGGCTCCTCCAGTGTCTTGAGCAGACTGTTGGCGGCACTGGTGGATAACGAATCGGCCGGGTCGATCCACCCGATGCGCCCGGTCGAATACTGTGGCGTGAGATGCAGCGCGTGCGAGAATCGACGGACCTGTGCCACCTTGATCGCCTTGCCCGTATCCTCCGGCGTGAGCCGAGAAATATCCGGGTGTGTGGCCGCCGCACGCTGGCGGCACCCCGCGCATACGCCACAGGCGTCGCCGTCGGCCGTACGCGCCCGGCAAAGCAATGCGGCGACCAAACGCCAGGCGAAGCGACGCTTGCCAACCCCCGGCGTGCCGGCGATCAGCAACCCGTGCGCGACGCGGCCGGCCGCGAGCCCGGCTGCCATGTGTGCCCACATCGGATCGTGCCACGGCAGCTTGAGCGCCCTGTCGTCGACCGGGGTCACAGCCATGCCTCGACGGCGTCGATCAGGGATTGCGATACGGTTTCCGGCGCCGCGGCAGCATCGATCACGGCATAACGCGCCGGCGCCAGACGCGCCCGTTCGAGATAGTTGGCGCGCACGCGCTCGTGGAACGCCAGCGTCTCCTGATCGAAGCGGTTGACTTCGCCCCGATTGCGCGCCCGGCTCAGGCCCTGCGCCACCGGCAGATCGAACAGCAATACGCCATCCGGGCGCCGCTCGCCCTGCACGAGGCGCTCGAGCGTGGCGACCGCGGTTTCGCCCAGACCCCGAGCAGCGCCCTGGTAGGCATAGCTGGCATCGGTGAAACGATCGCAGAGCACGATTTCGCCGGCCGCCAGCGCGGGTTCGATCACTTGTGCCAGATGCGCTGCGCGCGCGGCAAACATGAGCAGAAGTTCACTCATCGCCGGCATGGGCGCATCGTATTCGCCCATCAGGACGCCACGAATGGCTTCGCCGAGACGCGTTCCGCCCGGCTCGCGCGTGGTACGGACGGTATGGCCGGCCGCACGCAGATACGCGGCCAGATGACCGATCTGGGTCGACTTGCCGGCCCCCTCCCCGCCTTCGAAGGTGAATAGGCGCCCGGTGTGACTTCGGCCGTCGTTCATGATCCACCGCCCAGCTGATATTTGCGCACCTCTCGATTGTGTTCGGCCAGCGTATCGGAGAACACAAGGGTGCCGTTGCCACGCGCGACGAAATACAACGCCTTGCCGTGGGCCGGGTGTAACGCGGCGCGAATGGAAGCGCGCGACGGCGAGGCAATCGGCGTCGGCGGCAGCCCCTTGCGTGTGTAGGTATTGTACGGCGTATCCCGTGTCAGGTCGGATTTGTGGATATCGCCGTCGTAATTGGGAATACCGTAGATCACGCTGGGATCGGTCTGCAGCCGCATGCCCTTTTTCAATCGTCGATTGAATACGCCGGAGACCCGTGCACGCTCGGACGGCACGGCGGTCTCCTTCTCGATCAGCGAGGCCATGATCAATGCCTGATACGGCGTATGGATGGCCAGATCATCCGCCCGATCGGCCCAGGCTTTGTGCAGGAACCGCTGCATCGCGTTGTAGGCCCGCTTGAGAAACGCGACATCGCTCATGCCCCGGGGAAACATATAAGTATCCGGCATGAACCGGCCTTCCGCCTTCTGATCCGGATGGCCGAGCGCCGCCATGATCTGCGCACTGGATTTGCCGCGAAGCGTGTGTTTGAGCGCGGGATCGTGGTTGACCGCCTTCATGATCTGTTTGAAGCGCCACCCCTCGACCAGCGTCAGGCGGTGCTGGCGGATCTTGCCCGATGCCAGGAGCGCGAGCAACTGGCGTGGATCCTGCTGCGCCGGCACCAGATACTCGCCGCTCTTGATGCTCGTTGCCTGGCCCGTGAGGCGTGCATAGAGCGACAGATAACGCGCGTCCCGCGCCCGCCGGATGATTTGCTTGCGGCGCAACTGATGGACGAGCGCGCGAAAACTCGTGCCCGGCGCCACCTCGATGAGCGCCGGCTGTGTATTCCCGAGTGGTTCGGTGAAAAAGCGTGCGACATCAGCCCCAAGAATGGCACCGGCCAGCAGGGCCGCCAGGACGAAACCGTAGACAAGACGCAGGAACACGGGCGTCGCAACTCCTTGAAACTAATGACTGCTCACAAGCAGCGCATTCGCGCGATCGGCCAGCGCCCGACTTTCGGCAAACCGGTGCTCGCCGATGCAGGGTACCGCCAGCGCGCCGCTGACGCTGTTGCAGGCCACGGCGCCAACGAAATCCCCCAGGCGTGCGCAGGTGATCTCGCACTCGGCGAGTGCCGGGAGCGCCGCGCGCAGTCGCTCGCGCGTGGCTCCGATCACGCCGGCGTGATCCAGCCTTGGCGTCCACCAGTCGCCGGTGCCGTCGACGAACAGCAGATTACGCATAGTGGTACAGACGATGCGACCGGCACTGTCGCACATCGCCGCGTCGGCGAGGTTACGGCGTTCGCAGTCGCGACGTGCCAGCACCTGTTCCAGACGGTTGAGATGCTTGACACCCGCGAGCACGGCCGGCGTGGCCAGCACGATGGGACAGATCGGCAGTGCCAGCGCGTCGGGTATACCCGCCGGCTGGCCGCGGTGCAGGCTCACGATCCGGCGTGGCACGGGCTGGCCGGCCGGCGCATAGCCGCGCCCGCCACTGCCCCGGGTGATGACGATCTTGGCGATGCCGGAGGCGCCGTCGCCGGCCAGCGCCCGGATATCGGCCTCGAGTCGCTCGCGTTCCGGTGTCTCCAGGCCCAGCGCCGCACAGTCGTGTGCCAGCCGCGCGTAGTGAAAGCGCCAGGCGAGTGCGATCCCCGATTCCACGCGCATCGTTCGGAATATGCCGTCGCCATAGGCCAGACCGCGGTCGTCGGCCGGCAGTGCCGTGGCGGGTCGACCGTTGATCAACATCCGGTCAGCCATGGACCGCGCGCGCTTGTGCGGCACGGAAGGCACGCAGTACGCCGTGCGCCTTGTGCCGGGTTTCGGCCAGCTCCGACGCCGGATCCGAGTCGGCCACGATGCCCGCACCGGTACGCAGTGTCAGGTCGCGGCCGACCTGGGTCAGGGAACGGATGATGATGTTCGTGTCCAGCGTACCGCAACGACTCAGATAACCGATGCTGCCGGTGTAGGCGCCGCGGCCCGTGCGCTCGAGCTCGGCAATGATCTGCATGCAGCGCACCTTCGGGCAACCCGTGATCGTACCGCCCGGAAAGACCGCCCTGAGGGCGCCGCCCGGGCCGACACCGGCCTCAAGCTGCCCGCATACATTGGACACGATGTGATGCACATGTGCGTAGGATTCGACCACCATCAGCTCGTCCACCGCGATGCTCCCGGGCCGGCATACCCGCCCGAGGTCATTGCGGACCAGATCGATGAGCATGACGTGTTCGGCCCGTTCCTTCGGGTGGGTGATCAATTCCTCGCTGATCTCGGCATCGCGGCCGAGGCGTCGTCGCCGGGTACCCGCGATCGGCCGTACGCTGGCGCGGCCATCGCGCAGCGACAGCAGTCGCTCCGGCGATGAGCAGACCAGCGCCGCGTCCTGCCAGTGCAGCAACGCGGAAAATGGTGCCGGGTTGGCGGCCCTGAGTGCCGTGTAAACATGGCCCGGCGCGACATCCTCGACCAGTCGGCCATGCCACGCCCGCGCGAGATTGGTCTGAAACACGTCGCCGGCCCGGATGTATTCACGCGCACGCGCTACGGCGTCGAGGTAGTCCTCCGGCGCGTCCTCCTGCCAGCGAATCGCCGGGTAGGCGACATCGTTGGCCGCTGTTGTTCCGCCCTGCGACTCGATCATTGCGACCAGCGCGGCCACACGATCCACATCGGCATTCTCGGACACCACTTCGAGAGTCGCGCGCTGACGATCATGGATGATCGCGCTGTGGCAGCGAAGCGCGAGCGCCGTCGGCAGGCCGTCGCCCGCGGGTGGCAATGCCAGACCCGGCTCCACGCCGGCGGCCATCTCGTAACCGAGATAAATCAGCCAGCCGCCGATGAACGGCAGATCCGTGGTTGCGGTCTTCGCCTGACGAGCGCAGGCGTCGAGGGCATCGAGGAATGCAGAGCGCGAGCCCGATTGTTCGGGGGTTATCGCCTCGGCGGGATCAGCCAGCAGAATGTCGTAGCGCGACTGTGCCGCCGCGCCCGCACTTGACTCGAGCAACGCCGGAAACAACCCGGGTTCGGCGCGCGCCAGTCGGTACAGCGCTGCATGATCGCCGGCGTCAAGAGTCGCCCGGGCCAGATCGTGCGCCACCCCGACCCGACCCGCGGGACGAGTCCGCGAGGTCAATCGAAACGCTTGAGTATCAGTGAGCCGTTTGTGCCGCCGAAGCCGAAGGAGTTCGACAACGCCACGTCGATCTTCATCTGGCGTGCGGTGTGCGGCACATAGTCGAGCGTACAACCCTCGGCCGGGTGGTCCAGATTGATGGTCGGCGGGGCCACCTGGTCGCGGATGGCCAGCAGCGTGAAGATCGCTTCGACCGAGCCCGCCGCGCCCAGCATATGGCCGGTCATGGACTTGGTCGAACTCACGGCGACCTTGTTCGCCGCGCTGCCCATCACCGCTTCGATCGACTGGCTCTCGGAAACGTCGCCGGCCTGGGTCGACGTGCCGTGGGCGTTGATGTAATCGATATCCTCGCCGGCCATTTCCGCATCCGCCAGCGCATTGATCATGCACTGCCTGGACCCGCGACCGCTGGGCATGGTGATGTGGTGCGCATCGCCGCTCATGCCGAAGCCGACGACTTCGCCGTAGATCCTGGCGCCGCGCGCCTTGGCGGTCTCGAGCTCCTCGAGCATGAGCACCCCGGCGCCATCGGACAGCACGAAACCGTCGCGGTCGGCATCCCAGGGCCGGCTGGCGGCCGCGGGATCGTCATTGCGCGTCGACAGCGCCTTGGCCGAGCAGAAGCCGGCCAACCCGATCGGGTTGACGGCCATCTCGCAACCGCCGGCGACCATGGCCTCGGCATCGCCGTAGGCGATCATGCGGGCCGCCAGACCGATATTGTGCACGCCGGTCGTGCAGGCGGACACGGCCGCGATGTTCGGGCCGTGCAGGTTGAGCTGGATCGAGATCTGGCCGGCCGCCATGTTCGCGATACTGCTCGGAATGAAAAACGGCGAGACCTTCTTCGGGCTGTAACCCGATTCGTAAAAGCTCGCACAGGTCTTGAGAATCGTGCCGATGCCGCCGATACCCGAACCCACGGCCACACCGACACGATCGTTGTATTCGTCGGACAGTTCGTAGCCGCTGTCGTTGATGGCCTGAACTGCAGCCGCCACCCCGTAATGCACGAACGGATCGAAGCGCTTGGCCTCCTTGGGCGACATATAACGGGTGACGTCGAAATCGCGAACCGGACCGCCGAAGCGGGTCGGATATTTCGACACGTCGAAGCTATCGATCGACGTAATCCCGCTACGGCCGGCAACAATGCCGGCCCAGGTCGATTCCACGTCCAGGCCCAGCGGGGAAATCATCCCCAGGCCTGTCACTACCACGCGACGCTGTCTCAACGACGCCCCTCCAACGAATGGTGCCGTCCACAACGGGACGGCATTAATCCGGCCGGCCGGTCATGATGCCGGCCAACGACTCCAACAGGGCTATCAGCCCTCGGCGTGCGACTTGATATAGTCGACTGCGTCCTTGACCTTCACGATCTTCTCGGCTTCCTCATCGGGAATATCGATTTCGAATTCTTCCTCAAGCGCCATGACCAGCTCGACCGTATCCAGCGAGTCGGCACCCAGGTCGTCGACGAACGAGGCTTCCGAGGTCACCTGGTCTTCGCTGACCGACAGCTGCTCGGCAATGATTTTCTGTACTCGTTCTTCCACGCTACTCATGGGTTGTCTCCTGTTGCTTGTGTGCGCGTTCATGAAGCGCGAATCCGCCCTCGCGAACCGCGCGCCATTCTAGGGAAAAAGGTGTCGTCTCGCCAGACGATTACGCCCCCATATAAAGTCCGCCGTTAACACTCAGCGTCTCGCCCGTAATATAACCGGCTGCGGGCGAGACGAGAAATGCAACGGCAGACGCGATATCGTCGACCGCCCCGAGGCGGCCGAGCGGAATCTGGCCGAGCATGGCCTCGCGAGTGGCCTCCGGCAGATCCCGCGTCATGTCGGTTTCGATGAAACCGGGGGCTACGGCGTTGACAGTGATCGCCCGCGAGCCCACCTCGCGAGCCATCGAGCGCGTCAATCCCAGCAGGCCCGCCTTGGCCGCACTGTAATTGACCTGCCCGGCATTGCCGGTCAGCCCGACCACCGAGCTGACGTTGACGATACGGCCGGTACGGGCCTTCATCATGCCCTTGAGAACCGCCCGGGATACGCGAAAGACGCCCGACAGGTTGGCGTCGATGACGGCCTGCCAATCGTCGTCCTTCATGCGGAGCATGAGCGTGTCACGGGTAATGGCGGCGTTGTTGACCACGAGGGTCGGCGCGCCGAAATCCTTGCCGATCTCCTTGACCAGTGCCTCGATCGCGGCCGCATCGGTGACGTCGAGCACGCGGCCGGCCCCCGCCGGGTCGCGGCCGGCCAGGCGCGCGTCGATGGCTGCCGCGCCCTGGTCGCTCGTCGCCGTGCCGATGACGGTCGCGCCGTCGGCGGCGAGACGGTCGGCGATGGCGGCACCGATGCCGCGGCTGGCGCCGGTCACGAGAGCAATTTGGCCGGACAGAACATTGGAGGACATAACGAGCCTGGAACTGGGATTCGGAAGATGGAGAGACGGACGATCAGCGTTCGTCGGCGCGATCGTCGGCCGCGGCGAGCGCCGCGCGGAAATCGTCGGAATTCGACAACGGCGACGTCTGCAGTGACTTGTCGATACGCTTGTTCAGGCCGGTGAGCACTTTGCCCGGCCCGCATTCGACGAAAAGATGACAGTTTTCCGCTGCCAGGCGCTGAATGGTCTCGCGCCACTGCACGGATTGCGCAAGCTGGGCCACTAGCGCCCGCCGCACGCCCCCGACATCCTCGCGTGGGCGGGCATCCACATTGTGGTAGACCGGGATGCTCGGTTCGCGCAATGGTATATCGGCCAGGTGCGAAGCCAGCCGGTCAGCGGCCGGCTGCATCAACGCACAGTGCGACGGCACGCTGACGGCCAGCGGCTTGACCATTCGGGCGCCCTTGTCCCTGGCCAGCGCCGAGGCCTTCTCCACCGCCGCGGTGTGGCCGGCGATCACGACCTGATTGGGGGCGTTGAAGTTCGCCGCCGACACCGTCAAGCCATCGCTGGCCAACGCCGCCGATGCCTCATCGCAGGCCGCGCGGACCGCGTCGTCGGACAAGCCGAGGACCGCGGCCATCGCGCCCTCGCCAGCGCCCACGGCATCCTGCATGGCCTGGCCGCGCAGGCGGGTCAGGCGCAATGCATCCGCGAAATCGAGCGTGCCCGCGACCACCAATGCGCTGTACTCACCCAGGCTGTGGCCGGCCACGAAACTCGGCGCCGGGCCGCCCGCTGCCCGCCAGGCACGCCACACCGCCACGCTCGCCGCAACAAGCGCAGGTTGGGTGTATTCGGTACGATCGAGCGTATCAGCCGGGCCATTGGCGACCAGATCGGCCATGTCGTAACCGAGGGCGTCGCTGGCTTCGTCTAGCGTCTGCTGGATCGCCGGGTGCTGCGGGCCCAGCTCGGCCAGCATCCCGACCGACTGTGCCCCCTGGCCGGGGAAAAGCATGGCAAATCGCGACATACAGGTCTTGGTGGTTCAGCCTCCGGATCGAATGGCGGCATCATACCCGGGGTCGGCTCGCTTGGCCACGCAAAAATCGGCTTTGCTAGAATCGGAGGCTTCGATTTCGCCGGCCGAGGCCGCCGTCATGGTCCATGCCGAACTTACCGTTGCCGCTATCGTGAAACGCGACTCGCACTACCTCATAATCGAGGAGCTCGCGCACGGGCGGCGTGTGCTCAATCAACCGGCGGGCCACGTGGAACCGGGCGAGACCATTCTCGATGCCGCAATCCGGGAGACGCGCGAGGAAAGCGCCTGGCGCTTCCACCCCCGCGGCTTCATCGGCATGTACTACTGGCCGCACGCCGATGGCCGCACCACGCTGCGGGTCGCGCTCGCCGGTGACGTCGACGATCATGCCGCCGGGCAACCGCTGGACGACGGCATCATCGCCACACACTGGTTGACGCGTGACGCCCTGGCCGCCCGCTCGGATCTGCGCAGCGCCCTCGTGCTGCAGTCCATCGACGACTTCGAGTCGCACGATCTCATGCCGCTCGATCGGGTCCGGCACATGACGAGCCGCTCATGAGCACCATGCAACACAACCCCGCCGATACGCGCGTCATCGTCGGTCTGTCCGGCGGCGTGGATTCGTCGGTAACCGCACTCCGGCTGGTCGAGGCGGGGTATCGGGTCGAGGGCCTGTTCATGTTCAACTGGAGCGAGGATGAAGCCGGCCGCTGCCAGGCCGCGGACGACTTCGAAGACGCTGCAGCGGTTTGCGACGCCCTGGATATCCCGCTGCATCGAGCCGATTTCTCGCGTGAATACAAGTCGCGGGTATTCCGGTATTTTCTCGCCAGCTATGCGGCCGGACGCACGCCCAACCCGGACGTACTCTGCAACCGCGAGATCAAGTTCGATGCCTTC
The DNA here is from genome assembly GCF_052044155.1 of Salinisphaera sp. SWV1. Lineage (NCBI taxonomy): Bacteria > Pseudomonadati > Pseudomonadota > Gammaproteobacteria > Salinisphaerales > Salinisphaeraceae > Salinisphaera > Salinisphaera sp. SWV1. The sequence goes on along the minus strand of NZ_JBQDYE010000002.1, from coordinate 80,431 downwards.
ATGCATCATGCGGATCGCCTCGGCGCCGACATGATCGCCACCGGGCATTACGCGCGTGTCGACCATCGCGGCCAACACCCGCGGCTGTTGCGCGGGCTCGACGCGAGCAAGGACCAGTCCTATTTTCTGTCCGCGGTACCGATCGAGGCCCTGGCGCGGACCCTGTTCCCGCTGGGTGAGATCGACAAGACCGACGTGCGCGCGATCGCCAAGCGCGCGGGCCTGCCGGTTCACGACAAACCCGACAGCACTGGCGTGTGCTTCATCGGCGAGCGGGATTTCGAAGGATTCTTGCGTGAGTATCTGTCCGGCCGGGCCGGGCCGGTGCGTGTATCCGGCGGGCCGCTCGACGGACGCGTGATCGCCGAGCATTCGGGCCTCATCTACTACACGATCGGCCAGCGCCGCGGTCTGGGGCTGGGCGGCGTGGCCGGGGCCGCTGAAGGGCCGTGGTATGTCGTGGCCAAGGATCTGGCGCGCGACACGCTGTGGGTGAGCCAGGATGCAGCCCACCCCGCGCTGGAACAGACCGAACTGGTCGCAGGCGCGCCGCACTGGCTGATCGAGCCGCCCAACGGGCCGGTGCACTGTGCGGCGCAGGTGCGTTACCGCCAGGCGGCCATCGACTGCGTGACCACGCCGCGCGCGGACGGCGGCCTGCACGTGCGCTTCGAAAGGCCGCCGCGCGCGATTGCGCCGGGGCAGTATGTGGTGTTCTACGATGGCGCGCACTGCCTGGGCAGCGCCGAGATTCAAGCGGCCGCCGGCGGCGCCGCCGCCACCACCACGACCCAACGGAATGATCTTCCCGCATGAGCCAACACAACGCGACACTCGAGAACCAGGTGCTGGCGCTGGCTGGCGTGGCCCAGTTCACGCTCTATGCGCACGAGATGGCGACCGAGGGGCGCGATCTGCCGGCCCGGTTCGAGCGCGCGACGCAGGCAATCTTCTGCACCGACCCCGATAGCGCGATCGATGTCTACGGCGATCGTGCCGGTGTGGCCGACGGGATTCGTTACCTGCGTGTGCAACTGTCCGGGCAACGACCGGACGCCAAGGGCGCCGCGGTTGCGCGCTACATCGGCCAGATCCTGAAGCTTTCGGGCAAGGTGCTTGACGACGAACAGGCGCTCGGGCGCATTCGCGGCGCGATCGATCGCGCGCGTCTGGCCGAGCTCGACGCCGTCGCCGATATCCTCGACGCCGCCTATCGGGAAACGATCAGCCCGTTGAAACCGCAGATCATGCTGCACGGCGAACCGATGTATCTGAAGAATGAATACATCCAGCGACGTATCCGGACGCAGTTGCTGGCCGCGATCCGCTGTGGCGTGATGTGGCGCCAGTGCGGCGGCGGCTTCATATCGCTGTTCTTCCGTCGCAAGGCCCTGCTCGCCGCACTCGAGTGAGCGCCCGGGCGCGCCTTCGCGCCGCCACCGGCCCCGTCCTGCAGGCGACCGGATGAACACGGTATACTTCGCCCGTTTTCTCGTCGTTTGCGCGACGCATACGCCATAAGACCACAGGCCCAGGAGATGAGGTCCATGACCGATAGTTTTGGTACCCGTTCGCAGTTCACCGTCGGTGGACGCCGTTTCGACTATTTCAGCCTGAAAAAGCTCGAAAAACAGTTCCCGAGCGTGGCGAAACTGCCCTACGCTCAGAAGATTCTGCTGGAAAACCTCCTGCGGCACGAAGACGGCGCCAACGTCACCGCCGACGACGTCAAGGCGCTGGCGCAGTGGGAAGCCACCGCCGAGCCGGCGACCGAGATCGCCTTCACCCCGGCCCGCGTGGTATTGCAGGATTTCACCGGCGTACCGGCCGTGGTCGATCTGGCCGCCATGCGCGACGCCATGAAGAACCTCGGCGGCAGCCCCGCCAGGATCAACCCGCAGTCGCCGGCCGAACTTGTCATCGACCACTCGGTGATGGTCGACGAGTATGGCTCGGACAAGGCCTTCGATCTCAATGCCAAGCTTGAGTTCAACCGCAACAAGGAGCGCTACGCGTTCCTGCGCTGGGGCCAGGGCGCGTTCAACAATTTCAAGGTCGTGCCGCCGGACACCGGTATCGTGCATCAGGTCAACCTGGAGTATCTGGCGCGCGTGGTCTTCGGCAACACCGATACCGGGCTGGCCTATCCCGACACGCTGGTCGGCACGGACTCCCACACCACGATGATCAACGGCGTGGGCGTGCTCGGCTGGGGCGTGGGTGGCATCGAGGCGGAAGCCGCGATGCTCGGTCAGCCGATCACCATGCTCATCCCGCAGGTCATCGGCTTCAGGCTCACCGGCAAGCTGGCCGAGGGCACCACCGCCACCGATCTGGTGCTCACGGTCACCGAGATGCTGCGTGCCAAGGGCGTGGTCGGCAAGTTCGTGGAATTCTACGGCGAGGGCCTGGCCGATCTGGCCCTGGCCGACCGCGCGACCATCGCCAACATGGCACCGGAATACGGCGCGACCTGCGGTATCTTCCCGGTCGACGAGGAAACCATCCGCTACATGGAACTGACCGGCCGCGACGCCGAGCAGATCGAGTTGACCCGCGAGTACGCCAAGGCCCAGGGCCTTTGGCGTGAAGCCGGCGAGCCGGACGCGAACTACACCGACGCCCTGGAACTCGACCTGTCGACCGTGCAGCCGTCGCTCGCCGGGCCGAAGCGCCCGCAGGACCGCGTGCTGTTGTCCGACATGCAGGCCACCTACCGGCGCGAAGTCAAGCCGTTCATCGAGGCGCGCGAGGAGAAGGCCGGCAAATCGATGGCCGAGGCCAAGGAAGAAAGCGAAGGCGGCATTCCGAGCCAGAGCGTCGGTGGCACCGCCCGGGTCAGCTACAAGGAACACGATTTCGACCTGCACGATGGCTCGGTGGTGATCGCGGCCATTACCTCCTGCACCAACACCTCGAACCCGGCGGTGATGCTGGCGGCCGGCCTTGTCGCCCGGAATGCGGTGGCCAGGGGCATGCAGGTCAAGCCCTGGGTGAAGACCTCGCTGGCGCCCGGCTCCAAGGTGGTGACGGAATATCTGGAAAAGGCCGGCCTGGACGACGATCTCGATCAGCTCGGGTTCCAGCTGGTCGGCTACGGCTGCACCACCTGCATCGGCAACTCCGGGCCGCTGCCGGAGCCGATCGGCGATGCGGTGCGCGAACACAACCTCAATGTGGCGTCGGTGCTGTCCGGCAACCGCAACTTCGAGGGTCGCGTGCACGGCGATGTCCGCATGAACTTCCTGGCAAGCCCGCCGCTGGTCGTGGCCTATGCCCTGGCCGGCACGATCGACACCGATCTGACCCATGACCCGCTTGGGCAGGACGCCGAAGGCAACGACATCTATCTGGCGGACCTGTGGCCGTCGCAGAAGGAAATCTACGACACCATCGGTACGTCGCTGAACTCCGAGATGTTCAAGCACAGCTACGGTGACGTCTTCGCCGGCGACTCGCGCTGGCAGAACCTGGACGTGCCGGAGGGCGAGATCTACGCCTGGGACGCCGATTCCACCTACGTGCAGAACCCGCCCTACTTCGAAGGCATGACCGTCGAGGTCGACGATATCCCGGCGATCCAGGGCGCGCGTTGCCTGGCCAAGCTGGGCGACTCGATCACGACCGACCATATCTCGCCGGCCGGTGCGATCACGAAGGACAGCCCGGCGGGCCAGTACCTGCAGGAACAGGGCGTGTCGCCTTCGGACTTCAACAGCTATGGCTCGCGCCGGGGCAACCACGAAGTCATGATGCGGGGCACCTTCGCCAACGTGCGTCTGCGCAATCAGCTCGCGCCCGGCACCGAGGGCGGCTGGACCCGGCATCAGCCGTCCGGCGACGAGATGTTCATCTACGACGCGGCGATGAAATACAAGGATGAAGGCACGCCGCTGGTGATCCTGGCCGGTAAGGAATACGGCACGGGCTCGTCGCGCGACTGGGCCGCCAAGGGCACCCTGCTGCTGGGCGTGAAAGCCGTGATCGCCGAGTCCTTCGAACGCATCCATCGTTCGAACCTGGTGGGCATGGGCGTACTGCCCCTTCAGTTCAACGAAGGCGATTCGCATGAGTCGCTGAGCCTCGACGGCACGGAAACCTTCGACATTGACGGGCTGACTTCCGGCGCCGGGTCGGTGCACATCACCGCGACCAAGGAATCCGGCGAGACGGTGACATTCGACGCCCGCGTGCGCATCGACACGCCCAAGGAGTGGGATTACTACCAGAACGGCGGCATCCTGCACTACGTGCTGCGGCAGTTGGCCAAGGCAGCCTGATCCGGCGACCGGTTCGGTACCTGGAGAGCCCCGCTTCGGCGGGGCTTTTTTGATGCCGTACCGCTGCCTCCGGACCCCTGTCATGACAGCAGGACAAGCGCTGTATCAGACAGTATTTGACAGATCAAGCGCGGATACCGACATATTGGCTATTATCGCGACAGTCGAGCCTCGCCGATCGGCTGTTCTGACACGAGCCCAACATGACCGACCCCGAGGATCCGAAGGCGGCCTTCTCCAGCGACTCGATCGCTGACGAGAAACTTCGACTCGCCGAACTGGCGGTTCTGGATATACTCGATACCGGTCCGGAAGAGCGCTTCGATCGGGTGACGCGGCTTGCCGCGAAAATCTTCGACGTGCCGACGGCGCTGATATCCTTCATCGATCACGACCGCCAATGGTTCAAGGCGCACCTTGGCCTTGAGTTGTGCGAAACCGCCCGCGGCAACCCGTTCTGCCGTCATACGCTGAATCAAGCGCTCGTATTCCGGGTCGAGGACGCGGCCATGGACCCGGCGTTCCGCGACAACTCGCTGGTCACCGGCTACCCGCACATTCGCTTCTATGCCGGTCGCGCCATACGGGGCCCCACAGGTCAGGCGGTCGGCGCCCTGTGTGTCATCGATCACAAGCCGCGCACCTTCGACGACCGGGCCCAGGATATCCTCATCGAGCTGGGCGCTCTGGTCGAGGCAGAGTTGATGCGCCAGCCCGATTGGCCGCGTGGTGCCGGGCATTCGATCGGCGAGCCGGGCCGAGCCGACCCGGCGGGCGTCGCCGGCCCTCACGACCTCATCCATGGACATGTCGACCGCCTGCTCGCGGTTGCGGCGAAGGCCAATCACCGCCTCGCGATCCTGCATCTGCGGCTCGACAACCTCCCGGAATTCAAACTCGTTCATGATGCCGGGCAGACGCAGCGTTTCATTAACCGTTGGCTGAACGACCTGCAGGACAAGAACACCGACCTGATCTACATCGCGCGATTGTCCGAGATGGCCCTCGTCGGCGTACTCGATCGTACGGGCAGCGCCGACGACATCCGCCGGCGCTGCGATGCGCTGCGCGCGCAGGCGATTCAAGCAGCGGATATCGACGATATACACTTCGTGTTCAATACCACCGCCGGTGTCAGCCTGTTCCCCGATCACGCAAGCTCGGCCCAGGAACTGATCAACAATGCGCGCCTTGCGCACGCCCGACGCCGTCCGGGCGACGCGACCGCCCTGTTCACCCCGCTGATGGCGGAGCGCTCCCAGCGCCAATCGCTGTTACAAGAGCGGTTCATGCGCGCCGTGGTCAACGATGCACTGCATTTCTGCTGGCAGCCGATTTTCGGCAATTTCGGCCGTACCCTGGTTGCCTTCGAATTGCTCGCGCGCTGGTACGATCCGCAACTGGGCGCCATCGGCCCGGAGGAATTCATACCGCTGATCGATCAACAGGAACGGCTCAAGCGCGCCCTCGTCGTCAAAGCCATCGACACCGCCTGCCGCCAGCTGGCTCGCTGGCAGACCAGGCATTCCGAACCGCCGCACATCGCCATCAATATTCCCGGCAGCGAGTTCTATCGCGACGATTTCCCCGACCTGGTGTCGTCGATACTCGGGGACCACGGCGTCGCGGGCAATCACCTGATCCTGGAACTGACCGAGCGCAGCCTCATACCCGACTTCGAGGCCACGGCGCAGACCATGCGGCGTCTGCGCCGGACCGGTATTCATATCGCGATCGACGACTTCGGCAGCGGCTATTCCTCGATTGCCTATCTGACCGAACTGCCGATTTCGTCAGTCAAGATCGACAAGAGCGTGGTGCAACAGATCGATCGCGCCGCACAGCGCTATCGACTCATGCAGAGTATCGTCGATCTCGCCCACGGCCAGAATCTGCCCACCGTGGCCGAAGGCGTGGAAACACCGGCCCAGCTCCAGCTGGTCACCGACATGCGCTGCGAATACACCCAGGGCTTTCTTCTCGGCCGGCCCCAGTCGCTGAAACAGACCGACGCACTCGTCGACCGCAGCATGTAGGCCCGCTGCCGCCGTTTCGTTCATGCCAGACAGGTTGCGCCGGTCGTATTCACCCGCCCCAGGTCGCTTCAAGCACGCGCAGCCAGTTGTCGCGGCTGATGGCTGCTATGGTGGCGGCGTCATGGCCGCGGGCCTGCATCGCCTGCGGCAGCGCCGGTAGCGAGGCGACATCCCGGATCGGGACAGGCATCGCGCGAACGCCATCGAAATCGGAACCGAGCCCCACGTGATCGGGCCCCATGATCGACAGCATGTGATCCAGATGATCGAGCATCACCTCGATCGACGTGTCCGCGCCCAACCCGCCATCGGGACGCAGAAAATAATTGGCGAAATTCAGTCCCACGATGCCGTTGCTACGCGCGATGGCGCGTAGCTGATCGTCGGTCAGATTGCGGGCATGGGGACAGATCGCGTGCGCGTTCGAATGGCTGGCGATCAGCGGCGCGTCGCTGGTGCGGGCCACGTCCCAGAACCCCTGCTCGTTCAGGTGAGACAGATCGATCGCGATACGACGCCGGTTACAGGCTGCCACGAGGGCGAAGCCGGCTTCTGTCAGTCCCGGGCCAGTATCGGGCGCGGACGGAAAACGAAACGGCACCCCTTCGCCGAATGCACTCGCCCGGCTCCAGACTGGGCCCAGGGAGCGCAGGCCGGCCGCATGAAAGACATCCAGCGCCTCGAAGTCGGTGTCAATGGCTTCCGCCCCTTCGAAGTGCAGCACGGCCGCCACCGCGCCCTCTGCCTCGGCCGCCCGGATGTCCGCAACGCTTCGGCAGATGCGAAAACGACCCTCGGAGGCGGCCTCGATTCGCAACAGGCGCGAGATCATGGTCATGACGCGCGGCGTGGCCTCGGCCGCGCTCATTGCCGGCGCCAGTGCCTTGTCGTATCCCGTTCGGGTTCGCACGAGCGGCGATCGGTCGTTGGCCGGCGGCACGAAAACCGCGAACAGACCACCCCCGAATCGCCCCCGGCGCATCCGTGGCCAGTCCAGATGCCCTTCCGCCCGTCCTTCAAGAAATTGGCGTATCGCCTCGTGCGCCGGCAGCTCGGCGAGCTGCAGCAACATGTCGTTGTGGCCGTCGAAGGTCGACGGCCACTCGGGGTCGGTCATGTCATTTCCTGTCGAACATCAGGCCGCCAGGCTCTCGACGGTATTGTTGCGCTGCGCGCGACGCGTGGACGGCCAGTTTGCCAGATCAACTTCTTCGCGGATGTCGCGACAGACCCGGATCACATGGTCGAGCTGTTCACGCGTGATGCCGGCGTTGATCGACAGTCGGATCAATGACCGCTTGGTCGCGGTGGCCGGCGCACAGAACACCGATCCAAACACGCCGCGGGATTCCAGCGCGTCGCGGAGCACCATCGTCTGCTGTTCTCGCCCCGCTTCCAGCGCAATGATCTGGGCCTTGCTGATTTCAACGTTATAGCCCAGCGAGTCGAGGTTGCGCCTCAGATACTCGGTATTCGCAAAAAGTCGCTGGCGCTGCTCATCCGCTGCCTTGATCAGATCGAGGGTCTTGCTCAAGGCCGCGATGTCGGGCGGCAGCAAGGCCGAACTGAAGATTGCCGGGAAGGCGTTGTACTTGATGAACTGACGCAGCCGGTCGCTACAGGCGATCAAGCCGGCGCGGCCTGCAAACGCCTTGGCCAGGCTGGCAGTAACGAAATGGACCTTGTCCTGCAAACCCAGCCCGGCGACCATGCCGCTGCCCTGCCAGCCATGCGTGCCCAGCGAGTGCGACTCGTCCACGATGATCACGCAACCGGCTTTCGAGGCGACGTCCACGATTTCGCGTACCGGCGCGACGCTGCCATTGGTGCTGTACACCGAGTCGATGACCACCAGGCCCGGGCCGTTCCGCTTGATCATCGCCGCCAGATGTTCGGGACTGTTGTGCCGAAAGGGCTTGGCTTCCAGACCGGCAGCCTGAATACCCTGCCAGAGCGAGGCATGGGCCATCATGTCGATATAGACGGGAGTGCCCTTAACGCCGATGGACTGAATCAGGCCGACATTCGCGGCATAGCCGGACTGACAAAGTAGCGTGGACTCCATGGCCATCCAGCTCGCCATGCGGTTTTCGAAGTCGTCCTGCGGACTGTCGCCATGCAGATACACGGCGGACATGACCATGGTGTTGTCGGTGGCGTCGAGCGTATCGATCTGAGCCTGTCGGATGTCCGGGTGATTAGCCAGGTCGAGATAATCGTTGCTCACCAGCATCACGGCATCCTCGCTAGGGGAACGCCCGTGCATGATGTGTCCACCCTGCCAAGTCTTTTCGACGCGCTCACGATAGTAGTGATCGACGTGGGCTGAAAGAAAATCCGGCTCGGCCGCGGTGCGGGTATTGCGAGCCTGGTGATTGATGGAGGAGAGCTGGTTCATGCGAGGCCTCATTGATTCGACGATGAGAGTGGAAATGACAACAATAGATTTTGACGCAGCTGTTTCAGAAGGTGCATGACAGCTACCGAGGTACCCTAATTTTTTATAAAAATCGCCCGGTTTTCAAATTAACCGCTGTAGCCACGATTCAGCTTACCCAATATCGGCGCCCAAGGGCCTCGGTTCAGTGCATTGCCTCCAATCTCAATCGCATCACCTGCGGTTTTTTCAGCCCTTGTAGGCGGCTTGTTGCAATCGCCGGGCGCGGCTCCGCAATCGTCATACAAATCAATGCCTAGGCCGATGGGCGACCCGTGCGACGAGGCCTTCGCGTGGCGACTGGGGCGCGAGTGGGTAGAGGCCGCCGCACGCCATTTGCCGCTTATATCCGCAGGGCAATCGACCGCACCGTGCGCAATGCGTTGGATTGGCGCCCGCCCGCGGCGCGCGCCCGGGCCCCGCCAGACCGCGAGGTTTGCGCGCGACACCGGCGACAGGAGACACACGCCCGCCAAAACGCGTGATTGCAATACGACGCCCCGACGAGCCGGAATGAACCGGTTACATTAATGAGTAACCGACCGTGTCCAGCCACTCAAGGAATTCGTTGTAACTGGGACGGGCCTGTATACAGTCGGTGGTACAGGACATGTCGAACAGGCTCCAGCGTAAATCGTCGGCCGCCTCACCAAGCTCGGCCGCGCGCGCGGTATGGGCCGACCAGTCCAGTTCATGATAGACGGAACTGTTGGGGTCGAGCATGAGCGTGCCCGCCGCCAGGCCGTCGACGATCGGTGCCGGAGCGCCGGCAGCGCGCGCGCGCTGTGCTTCGCGCGCTCTTTCGTCGCGGCTCTGGATGACCAGCCGTTTGACCCGGCCGGCGGCATCGGCGAACACGAACCCCGTGGGCTCGATGGCGAGGTAATACTCCACCAGCCCCCGCTCGGTGCGCAGCCGCTCGATCAGCCGCGCCACCGCTGGCTCCTTGAGTAGGCCGGGCAAGTCGACGGGAAACACATCCGCCGCGGCGGTGAACACATCGCGGATATATGCCTGTTGAAATTGACGGATCGCCTGGTTGAGCGTGTCGTAAACCGCGTGCTCATGCTTGCGGATGTACTGATCGATGATGCCGTGATTGAAGGCGTCGACCGCCACCGATTCCGTGGCCACTCCCGTGAACAATATTTTCTTGACGTGTGGATCCTTGATCTGGCGGCAGAACTCGAGCCCGTTCATCTGCGGCATGGCGTAATCGACCAACGCCACCGAAATCTGGGCAAAGCGGTCGGACGCCTGCATCTCGCGATGCAGGGCGCCGATATCGAGCTCGAGCGACTCGCGATGGTTATCGCCGCTGTCGCCGTGGCCGTTTTGCAGCGCCTTGAAAAAACGGTCGCGCGCGGCGCCATTCGGCTGACGCCCGTTCAGGTAACTCAGCGCCTTATGGGTTGAATCGAATAGCAGATAGGCCAGATCAGCATCGAGCTGCAGGCTGAGATTGCCGAGAAAGTCGATATCGTCATCGACCAGAACAATCTGCGTCGGGTGGAAATACGGCGCCAGTTCAATCGTGGCCATCGTCGGCGACCTCCGGAAAGCTCATAATGAATTCAGTGTATTCGCCCAGCACCGAATCGCAGCGGATATACCCGCCGAAGCTGTCGATGACAAGACGCACGAAAGCCAGGCCGATCCCGGTCCCCTGGCCACGCGGCATGCCCGAGTAGAAACGCTCGAAGATCCGTGGCACTGCCTCCGGGCGTATACCGGGTCCCGTGTCCCGAAAATGCAGGTGATGTATGCCGGAAGCGGAGCGGGAAGTCCAGATCACAATACGCCCCCCGTTCTTGCGTGCCAGATGATACAAGGCGTTCTTGAGCAGATTGAACAGCACATGCACCATCAAGAGCTTGGAGCCATGGAACACGAAATCGGGGCCGCCCGCCCGTTCGATCCAGTCCCGTTCACGTGTCGAATGAAATGGATAACGCTCGAGTGCGGTGGCGACGCAATCCGCGATGGACACCGATTCGAAGGTCGAGCGATCAATGGCGGCACGGCTGGAGTTGACCAACAGCATGTCCAGTACGGCGCTGGTGTACTCGCTTTCCGTATGAATACGGTTGAGGACCGATTGGATCTGCTGAAAATGAGCTTGTCGGATCGGGCGTACCGGCAACGAATGCTGGCGGGCCAGTTCATAGCCTTCGATGAGAGTCGGCAGATAGGCATTCAACCCGCGCGCGCCACTGCGTATGCCGAGCAGCGGCGTACGCAACTCATGGGCCATGGTGCCGACGGCGTCGGTGATGGCGGCGAGTTTCTCCCGTGCCACGAGTTCAGATTTGTAGTTGAAGGCGCTACCCGCAACGAGTCCGAAGAGATAGATGGACACCAGTACCGGGAGTGGAATATCGCCCTGGACCTGGAACCCCCCGCCCAGGGCGACAAAAACAGCCCAGGCCAGCAGTGCGCCCGATATCGACAGAATGAGCGTCATCAACCAGTCGAACACCAGGATCACCAGCAGCATTAACGCCGCCATCGTCGACAGCGCCCATACGGATGACAGGTGATTGAGCAACGTCATCAGAACGAAGAAGAAGGGCAACTGGAACAGCAGGATGAATAACCAGTAGATCGCCAACCACTGTTCCATGTTGCGATGTCTCGACAGTTGACGTTCGAACAGCATGGGAATCGAGAACAGAACGCATATCGAACGCAGCCAGACACTTTCAAAAGGTTGCGGATAGATATCCTGCCAGATGTAGTAGTACAGCGGCTGGCCGATGATCTCCACGATGGCGAAGGTGGCCATGCTGGCGCGGGCATAAGTGGCACTCTGCTGTAGCGAGGCGGCCAGCCGCGTCCATACTCGCCGCAGGATGACTTGCCAGTAGAAAAGCAGCGCCTCTCGAAGATTTCGGTGCTGCCGGTCATTAGGTTGCGCCGCGTGACGATTGACACGGGCATCTTCACTCTGAGAAGAATCCGTCATGTCACCCCACGCCCCCCCCAAAGTCGGAATATCGAGACCGATACGCAATACTGCGATTCCTTCAGTATACTGGCTCGGCATAGATCCCGTTGCGATGCCAAATGTCCCGACTCACAAGACAGCGTGGTCGTACGCCCTGTTCAGGCGGCGTCCAGCCGGTAGGTCGCGGCCCTCTCTAGGGCACGCGCGATCATGCCTGCCACTCGACGCATACTCTACGGCTGCCTCGGTCTTCTTCTGTTCAGTCAATTCGCGGCGCTCGGCGTCGCCTGTCTCAGCGCCCCGCGTCGCGACATGATCACCCTGCTCATCGCGGCGCTCGGTTGCGCACTGGCAATCGTTCTGCTGTGCATCATCTGGCGCCAGGATCGGCGCAGCCGGGTCAGCGGCGCGGCGGCGCTGGCCGAATGGATCGAGCAGGTCGATGTCAGCGCCGACGACCTGCCCCAGTTCGATCATGCCCTGGCCAGCCGCGCCCCGCGCCTGACCGGCGCCATCGAGACCTTGATCGCGCGAGTCCATGATTATCGCGACAAGCTGCTCGTGCGGCATCAGCGGGTCCAGCGACTGCTTCGCAACGTTACCGACGTGTTGTATCACGCCGACCGGGACGGCCGCCTGACCTGGGTTACCGACTCGGTGTCGGACATGCTCGGCTACACACCGCAGGAGTTACGCGGTTATTCCCTGGCGCAGCTGCTGGCGGACCCGGATACCGATCTGCCGATACTCACGCAAAGCGCCAACATCGTGCGTTATCCCACACGCGTGTTTCGCAGCGATGGCAGCATTGCCTGGTTGCTGGTTTCGGCACGCCGCATCGACGACGCCGAAGGCCGGATCGTGGGCAGCGAGGGCATCTGTCGTGATGGCACGCGCCTGATCGAGACCCAGCGCCAGCTCAACCAGGAAAAGGAGCGGGCCCAGGTCACGCTGGCGGCCATCGGCGACGGGGTGATTACCACGGACGCCAGCGGTACGATCGACTACGTCAATCCGCGCGGTCAGCACATGCTGGCGCGAAAGATGAAACAGGTTCAGGGGCGCGCCTTCGAAAACGTCTGTCGATTGTTCGACCCGGACAAGAAAGAGTTCGTCGACGGGCTGGTCACGGACTGTCTCGAGACCGGCATCTCGCGCGAGTGGGCCAACGCCCTGGCCCTGGTGGGCGATCAGCTGCCTACCCGGGACCCGAACGACTATCGCTCGGTGACGGTTACCGTCTCCGCGATCCGCGACGAGAAGAGCCGGATCATCGGTGCGGTGGTGGTGCTGCACGACGTGACGCGGCTTGAGCGCGTCTCTCGTGAGCTGACCTATCAAGCCAACCACGATTCGCTGACCGGACTGCTCAATCGGCGCGCCTTCGAACGCCAGCTCCGACAGGTGCTGGAAACGACCCGAGTGAACAAGATCCGGCATACGCTATGCTATCTTGATCTGGACCAGTTCAAGCTGATCAACGACAGCTGTGGTCACCATGCCGGCGATGCGATGCTGCGCCAGCTGTCGTCGCAGATGATCACCCAACTCAGACCCCACGACACCCTGGCCCGGCTCGGCGGGGACGAGTTCGGCATCATCTTCGAGGAAACCGACCTGGAAACCGCGCAGGCGGTGGCCGAACGCCTGCGGCAATGGCTCGAGGGGTTTCGCTTTGAATGGGAGGGCAAGGCGTTCCGTCTCGGCGCAAGCCTCGGCCTGAGCGTCGTCGGGGAAGACTCGATCAGCGCCGCCGAACTGCTGCGGCGTGCCGACACCGCCTGTTATCTGGCCAAGGAACAGGGGCGGAACCAGGTTCGCGTCTATCATCGCAACAGTGATGAAGCGCGCATGCGCGACTACGAGATCGAGCGCATGCAACAGATCAACGAAGCGCTCGACGAGCATGGCTTCGTTCTGCACGCCCAGCCCATTGCGCCGTTGATGCCCCGAACCGAAGATTGGCGCATGGGAAGCGAACTGCTACTGCGAATGAAGGGCGACCCTGGCGCGATGATCTCCCCGCAGAACGTGTTGCTGACGGCGGAACGCTACAGCATGGCATCGCGTATCGATCGCTGGGTGATCAACCACGCCCTGCAGCTGATCGCCCGGTACGATGCGGACTGCCCCCGCATCGGCTACTACAGCATCAACATTTCCGGCCAATCGATCACCGACGAACAATTCGTCGGCTTCGTGCGCGAATGCATCGACCGCTCGGGCGTCGACCCGAAACGGCTGGTCTTCGAGATCACCGAGACCGCGGCCGTGACCAACCTGCAGCGTGCCGCCGACCTGATGCGCTCCCTGCGCGCGATCGGCTGTCGGTTCGCGCTCGACGATTTCGGCAGCGGCGTGAGTTCGTTCAGCTATCTCAAGCACCTGCCCTCGGACTTCGTGAAAATCGACGGCAAGCTGGTTCGCCACCTCACCGAAGACCCGGTCGAACATTCCATCATCGAAGCACTCAGCAAGGTCAGCCAGGCCGTCGGCCTGCGCACGGTGGCCGAACAGGTCGAGACCAAGGAACAACTCGATGCGCTGGAGCGGATCGGCATCAATTATGTGCAGGGTTACTATATCGCGCGGCCCATGCCTTTCGAGCAGTTCATCGAAAGCATGAAGGCTGAGCCATAGGACCTGCGGTCGTTTGACCCGCCGCGCCGTTGCGCTGCGCCCCGAAGTGGGGCCGACAAGGCGGCCGGAGCTGCCATCATGCCGCGGGCGGCGATCAAACCCGGATGGCTCCCAATTCGAAGGGCTGGCAACCCTGGCACGCGATACCCGCGCGCGCCAACGCATTGCCTGCCGGCGCCCTGATCTTCCGTCTTATTTGCGCTCATTCGCGTGCATTGGCGGACAAAATGCCCTGGCTTATCCCCCCGCTGCGTGTCGGAGATATTAATCCGGCACAGAAATAGATGATTTTTCGGGTTAATAGCGCGAATATGCGACCGTATGCTCGTCGCGGCCATTGGCCGCGAAGCCTTTGAAAATAAAAGACGGACAGGCGCGGGCTTTTATTTTTGAAGGCGTTGGAAACAGCTGATGAATTCAGCTGTTTTGATACCGGTTTAATAATTCAGTGCCGCGTTGTCCCATTCGCCGTATCGCCTGATGCGGCTCATCCCCGCGCCGTGCCCGGGCACGAACCGACGTTGCAACAGGCCCTAGTCAACGCCTTTAAAACTGTATATAAATACAGTTATGCAAACACGTGAACCCAATCCGAGTAACAACAGCCCGGCGGCTGCGCTGGAGGCGCGCTGGCAACGATTCGGCGTACACCGTGCCAGCCGCGCCGCGGCCCCCCTGACCTGGTCGAGCGGCTGGCCCTGGCTCGATGCGCTGCTGCCCGGCGGGGGCTATCCTCTGGCCGCGGTCACGGAATTTCTGGTGGAATCCGCCGGCCGGGGCGAACTCAGCCTGCTTCTCGCGGCGCTCAAACCCCGGCTGGAAGCCTGGCCCGATAGCCGGCTGGTCTTTGTCGAACCGCCGCATCGGCTGAATGCTCCCGCACTGGACGGCGCCGGCATTGATCGCGCACGCGTTCCGGTCATTCGCTGCCGCGACACCGCCGAGAGAGTCTGGAGCATCGAGCAGCTGGCGGCGGCCGGCGGTTTCGTGGCCTTCGTGCTCTGGGACGATAATCTGGATACGCCGGCATTGCGTCGCCTGCAGTTGGCCAGCGAAAAAGCCGGCGGCCCCGTTTTCGTCTATCGCGATCTGGCCTGCGCCCGGCACCGATCGCCGGCCGCCTTGAGGCTGGCAATCCAGAGCCGAAACGGGCGACAGAAAATCGAAGTACTGAAATGCCGGGGCCCTGCCGGCGGAACCGCTGACGGCCTGAAGGCCGCACGCGACCGCGGATGGGCCCCAGTACAAGGCGCGATCGTACCCGCCGAAGCGGCCAATCGCGAGAGCGCGCCGATGGCCGGGACTGGCACACCGCGCACGGCCAGCCCCGGCTCCGCAGGCCCGGGGGCCACAATGAACCCAAACGCGCCAGGCTGCTCGCACACCCGATAACCCATGTGGCTGGCGTTGCGCTTTCCGAATTGGGCACTGGATTGCCGGGGCGTAGCGCAGGAACGCCCCATGCTTGTGGTTGAAACCATCGGCCCGCGCCAGCGGGTGGTCGCGGCCAATCGCATGGCCCGATCGCATGGCGTGAGGCGGGGCATGGCTCTGGCCGATGCGCGAATGCGTCTGCCCGAGGCGGCGCTTCATGAGCGTAGTCGAGCGGCCGAAACGGCCGCCATGACCCGGCTGGCCGGCTGGGCCTGGCGCTACAGCAGCCAGATTCACTGGGCGATCCAGGATCAGGATATCGAATGCGCCCGACTGATTATCGAGATCGGCGCCAGTCTCCGCCTGTTCGGAGGCCGACGCCCCCTGCTCACCGCCATTCGCGACGACCTGAAATGGATGCATTACGCTTGTCGCGCCGGCCTGGGCGATACGCCGCAGGCCGCCCTCGCCTTCAGCCGGGTGCGCCGCGGCAGCCCCGATGCGGCCGCGTTGGCCACCCTGCCTGTTGCCTGTCTGGATCTCGACACCGCCACGCGTGACACGCTCGCGGCCAGCGGCTTTCGGCAGGCCGGCGAACTTCTGGCCTTGCCGCCGTCCACCCTGGTCCGGCGCTTCGGCAAGACCCCACTGCTTTATCTGGAGCAACTGCGAGGACGCCGGCCTCATGGGCTACGTCTCTACGAACGGCCGCCACGCTACCGCACCCATCACGAGCTCATCGGCGCGGTTGAAAGCACCGCGGGTCTCATCTTCACCCTACGGCGCATATTCGCAGAGCTTTCGGTCTTCCTGCGTGGCACGGACTGTGCGCTACAGACACTGCGCCTGAGTCTGGTTCACGAACGCCGGCCCGCGACCCGGGTCACGCTACGGTTATCGGCCCCCACCCACGACGCCCGGCACCTGGAGCGGGTGGCCTGCGAACGCCTCGAGCGCGTCACGCTGGCGGCGCCCGTAACCGAAATCGGCCTGGTCAGTGACCGGCTTCGCCCCGCCGAACACCGACAAGATGCGTTCTGGCATCAAGGCGAACCGCGTGCCGACGCGACCTGGCCGGGGGTGCTTGATCGCCTGCGCGCCCGTCTCGGTCCGCAGGCGGTTCGCTGGCTGGATGCACCTGCCGATCATCGGCCCGAGCAGGCCTCGGTCGAACGCGACAGCGAACCGCCCCGAGCCGCGCTCGATGACGATGGCGATGCTCTGCCGCGGCCGCTGTGGTTGCTCGATCCGCCCGAACGCATCGGCCCCGAAGCACTCGATGCCATGCACTGGATCAGTGGCCCGGAACGCATTGAAAGCGGTTGGTGGGATACAGGGCAGCGGCGCGACTACTACCGTGCCTTCGACCCCCGGGGGCGCCTGCTCTGGGTGTTTCGCGATCTGAACGCAAGCGACCCCGCGGCCGGCTATTTCCTGCATGGACTGTTTGGCTGAGGCCGGCGACATAACATGAGAAATCACTTTAACGCACTTGAAATGGATTATTCAGAGCTTTGTTGTGTCAGCAATTTTTCATTTCATCGTGGCGCCTCCCACCCCGAGGAATTATTCGAGCGTGCGGCATATCTTGGTTACAGCGCTCTGGCCATCACCGATGAATGCAGCCTCGCGGGCGCCGTGCGGGCACTGCTCGCATCCGAGCGCGTGGGGCTTCGGCTCATCCTCGGCAGCCGCCTGGCGCTGGCTGAAGGCCCGACGCTGGTGGTTCTGGCGCGAGACCACCGTGGCTACACCCAGCTTTGCCGCCTGATCACGCGCGCGCGCCGGAATGCCGACAAGGGCCGCTACCGCCTGACACGCGCCGACCTGGATAGGCTCGAACTCGATGCCTGCTGGCTGCTCGCGTTGCCGGACCACGGCCGGCCACCCGGCCCGGCCCTGCACGAATTTCTGGCCTGGTTGAGCGTGCATTATCCGCGCACTGCCCGGATCGCTCTGGCCCGGCACCGCGGCCCGCATGATCTCCTCCACGTGGAACGCCTGAATCGCCTGCGTTTGCAATACGGGCTGCCAATCGTGGCAGTCGGCGATGTGCATATGCACAGCCGTTCGCGCCGGGCCCTGCAAGACGTCTTGACGGCGTTGCGTCTGGGCACCCGTGTTGCCGGGGCCGGTCATGCCCTGGCGGCCAACGGCGAACGTTATCTGCGACCGCGTCGCACGCTGGCCGCGTTGTATCCGCCCGACGCCCTGGCCGAGACCCGCCGCATCGCCGACGATTGCCGTTTCGACCTGCGCACCATTCGTTATGACTACCCGGGCGAACTCGTTCCGGCTGCCCATACTTCAAGTAGCTTCTTGAAAGTTCTGGTGGAGAAAGGGGCCGCAAGTCGCTGGCCTGACGGGGTTTCCGATGCGGTTAGAAAAAAGATCGATGAGGAACTCGAAATCATCGAGTTCATGGATTACCCGCACTATTTCCTGACCGTCCGCGACATCGTGGTCGAAGCACGGCGACGCGGGATTCTGTGCCAGGGACGCGGCTCGGCGGCCAACTCGGTGGTCTGCTTCTGCCTGGGCATCACGGAAGTCGACCCGACCCGGCACGAACTCCTGTTCGAGCGCTTCATTTCGCGCGACCGCAACGAGCCGCCCGATATCGATGTGGACTTCGAGCACGAACGCCGCGAGGAAATCATCCAGTACATCTACAACAAGTACGGACGATCGCGGGCCGCCCTGGCCGCCACCGTGATCCGTTATCGGCCGCGCAGTGCCATGCGCGATGTGGCGCGCGCCATGGGTTTGTCCGCCGATCAGATCGACACGCTGGCCGGCGAACTGTCACGCCGGGCCGATGACGGCACGCTGGATGAACAACTGGCAGCGCGCGGCGTACGCATCGACGCGCGCTTGCTGCATCAGATTCTGGTGCTGGTCGACACGCTGATCGGCTTTCCGCGCCATCTGTCACAACACGTGGGCGGCTTCGTGCTCAGCCAATGCCCACTGGAAGAACTGGTGCCGGTCGAGAATGCGGCCATGGTCGATCGCACGATCATCCAGTGGGACAAGGACGACCTGGAAACCGTCGGCCTGATGAAGATCGATGTCCTGGCGCTCGGCATGTTGACCTGTATCCGGCGCTGCTTCGATCTGATTGCCGGCTACACCGGCCATCTCGGCTCGATGTCCAGCCTCCCCGGCGGCGATCCCGACACGTACCGAATGATTCAGCGCGCCGATACCGTCGGTGTCTTCCAGATCGAATCACGCGCGCAGATGACCATGCTGCCGCGCCTGAAGCCCAGGTGTTTCTTCGATCTGGTGGTGGAGGTGGCCATCGTGCGGCCCGGCCCGATCCAGGGCGGCATGGTGCATCCCTATCTCAAGGCGCGTGAGCATCCGGGCCGCATCACCTACCCCAACGAAGCCTTGCGCGGCGTGCTCGAACGCACCCTGGGCGTGCCGATCTTTCAGGAGCAGGTCATGAAAATCGCCATGGTCGCCGCCGATTTCAGCGGTGACGAAGCCAACGGACTGCGCAAATCGATGGCGGCCTGGAAACGGGCAGGCGGCCTGGAGCCCTGGCGAGACCGGCTCAAGTCCGGCATGCGAAGGAATGGGTATGCGGAAGAATTCGCCGACCGAATCTTTGAACAAATCAAGGGGTTCGGCAGTTATGGCTTCCCCGAATCGCATGCGGTGAGCTTCGCCCTGCTGGTTTATGTGTCGGCCTATCTGAAGTGCCATTATCCGGCCGCGTTCGCAGCGGCACTGCTCAACAGCCAGCCGATGGGGTTCTATGCACCGTCCCAGATCGTGCGCGATGCCCGCCGGCACGGGGTGGCGGTCCGGGCTGCCGATGTCCGCTATTCACAGGGCGATTGCACGCTGGAAGGCGCGCCGGGCGAAGCCGCGGGTTGCAACGACCGTCCAGCGCTGCGTCTCGGCCTGCGGATGATCAAGGGGCTGGCCCCCGACGCCGCGGACCGAATCGTGACGGCGCGCACGCGGCAGGCTTTCGACAATGTGGCGGATCTGGTGACACGCGCCCGGCTGAACCGGCGCGCCCGCGATGCCCTCGCGCGTGCCGACGCGCTGACGGGCCTGGCCGGCCATCGGCATCGAGCACAGTGGCAGATCGCGGCCGCGCGAGTGCACGACGACCTGTTCGCGGGTATCGACGCCCCCGAACCCGGGATTGCACTCCCCGAGCCGAGCGAGGCCGCGAACATCGTGGCCGATTATCACAGCACCGGACTGACGCTGCGCCGTCATCCCATGGCGCTGCTGCGCCCCGGCCTGGCGCGCACGGGCACAATCACGGCCGTGGCCTTCAATCGCCTGACACACCAGGCGCGCGCCCATGTGGCCGGCATCGTGACCATGCGCCAGCGCCCCGGCAGCGCCAGGGGCGTGACCTTCGTCACCCTCGAGGACGAAAGCGGTTGCGTGAACGTCATCATCCGCCGCGACGTGCTGGCGCAATACCGCATCGCGGTGCTATCCGCCCGTATGCTGCGGGTGACCGGCGTGATGCAGCGTGCCGGCGCGGTGCGACATTGCCTGGCACACGAGATCGTCGACGACACCGCACGGCTCGGCGCGCTCGACACACGATCACGCGATTTTCATTGATCACCCATTCGCCGGCACAGACATGCGCCTTCAGCCGCCGATGCAACGGCCTGCCGCGTATTCATGCGACGCTCCTCGCCACCATCCATCCGATAGTATCGTGAGCGTAACCACGATTATGACAGGCGACCGAGACGCCGCCCGATTCGCTTCAAGGATGCCGCCGCATGACGAATGATCGATCCGATCCGGACGAAAAACGCGACAACGACGCCGAGCATGCGTCCGCCGACGAAAACAACGGAGAAAACGCATCCGGAAAAAGCGAACAGGAGCAGATCGCTCAGGCGCATTCGCCCGAAGAACAGGCCGAGAGCGGCGAGAAGAAAGAGACCCCGATCGGCCCGGGGCGCCTGCTGACCCTGTCGCTCGGCGCGCTCGGCGTATCCTATGGCGATATCGGCACCAGCCCGCTGTACGCGCTGCGGGAATGCTTCAAGGGTTCGAGCCACCTGGCGCCGACCAACGCCAACGTCATCGGCATACTGTCGCTGATCTTCTGGGCGCTCATTCTGGTCGTGTCGACCAAATACATGATGTTCGTCACCCGGGCGAACAACAACGGCGAAGGCGGCATGCTCGCCCTGGTCGCCCTGCTCAACCCGTGGCGTCGCGACGCCGGGCGGCACTCGGCTGTTCTGCTCAAGCTCGGCGTGTTCGGCAGCGCCCTGCTCTATGGCAGCTTCATGCTCACGCCGGCCATTTCGGTCTCGAGTGCTGTCGAGGGCCTGAACGTCGCCACCTCGATCTTCAAGCCGTACGTGATTCCGATCACGATCGTGATCCTGATCGCGCTGTTTTCGATCCAGAGCCGCGGCACGGCAACCGTCGGCCGGTTCTTCGGTCCGGTGATGATCCTCTGGTTCCTCACCCTGGGCACGCTGGGCGTGTACGGCATCCTGCACGAACCGAGTGTGCTGGCGGCGATCGACCCGCTGCATGCGCTGGCCTTCTTCGTTCGCAATCACGGCACCGGTTTCGTGGTACTCGGCGCGGTATTCCTGGTGGTAACCGGCGGTGAAGCCATGTATGCCGACATGGGCCATTTCGGCCGCCGCCCGATCCAGATCGCCTGGTTCGGCCTGGTCCTGCCGGCGCTGCTGCTGAACTACTACGGCCAGGGCGCGATGCTGATCCACGCGCACGGCGCCTCGGCGAACCAACCCTTCTACGAACTGGCACCGGGCTGGGCGCTGTATCCGCTGGTGGTGCTCGCCACAGCCGCGACGGTGATCGCCTCGCAGGCCGTGATCTCGGGCGCTTTCTCGCTCACACGTCAAGCGGTGCAGCTCGGTCAGCTGCCGCCGATGCGGCTGTTCCAGACCTCATCCGAGGAATACGGCCAGATCTACGTGCCGACGCTGAACTGGCTGCTCATGCTCGCGACCATCGGGCTCGTGCTCGGCTTCCGCACCTCGACCAACCTCGCCTGGGCCTACGGCGTGGGCATCTCGTTCGCGATGACCATTACCACCTGTCTGGCATTCTTCATCATGCGCGAGCGCTGGAAATGGCCGCTGTGGATCGCCCTGCCGCTCACCCTGGGTTTCCTCGCCGTCGATTTGCCGTTCTTCGGCGCGAATATCCTCAAGATCCCGCATGGTGGCTGGTTCCCGGTGGCCACTGCGGTTCTGGTCTATACCCTGATGTCGACCTGGCGCCGCGGGCGCGAACTGCTGCGCCAACGCCTGGTAGAGGACGAACCGGTCCCGCTCGACGAATTCATCCGGGATCTCGCCACCGACGACACCGTGCGCGTCAAGGGCACGGCGATATTTCTGACCGGCAGCGATGCCGGCACGCCGCCGATGCTGCTGCATCACCTGGAGCACAACCAGGTATTGCACGAGCATGTGCTGCTGCTCACCGTGCGAACCGAGGACGTGCCGCGCATCCCCGCGGCCGACCGGCTCGAAATCGACGATCTCGGCGAAGGCGTCTACCGCGTTTTCGCGCGCTACGGTTTCATGCAGAATCCGAACGTGCCGGTCGCGGTCCGGCTGTGCGAACGCTTCGGCCTGGATTTCGATACCGACAAGGCGACTTACTACATCGGGCGCGCGACCATCATTCCCACCGACGAAGTGCCCGGCATGATGCTCTGGCGCGAAAAACTGTTCGCTTTCATGTCGCGCAACGCCATTCAGCCGACCTCCTACTACCGCGTGCCCCCCGATCGCGTGATCGAATTCGGGCTACGGGTGGAAATCTAGGCGTTTACGTCCACACATAAGCGCGCTATCCGGCGCGACAGGGCGCGACCGCAGCATGATGACTGCGGCCGACCCTGCGCGCTGGCATTGGCATTCAATAAATCTGCAGCGGCGCCGGTCCGGCCGGCGGCGGAAACAGATCATCCAGCTCGGCGAGATCGTCCGCGCTCAGGGCGATATCGACAGCCGCCGCATTCTCCGCGACGCGCGCCGCATGCGCCGACTTCGGAATCGGCATCACCTCGCTCTGATGGAGCAGCCACGCGAGCGCGGCCTGGCCCTCGGTCATCTCGCGCGACCGGGCAAATCGTTGCAATGCCGGGCTGTCCATCAGGGCGCCGCCATCGAACGGAGAATAAGCCATCGTCACGATTCCGGCTTTTTGCAGCCAGGGCAACAACGCCCACTCGATGCCGCGTTGATTGAGATTGAACAGCAGCTGGTTGACCTGCATTTCGTGGCCGCCGGCATGACTGAAGGCCTGCGTCGCGTCGAGGTCGAGGTTGCTGACGCCGTAATGGCGAATCTTGCCATCAGCCTGCAACCGCTCGAAGGCGCGAACGGTCTCTGCGTACGGGGTCGCGCCCGGCCAGTGCAGCAGGTACAGGTCGAGGCGGTCGGTCCTCAGACGTTTCAGACTGGCTTCACAGGCTGCGATGGCGGCATCGAAACCGGCGTTCGACGGCAGTACCTTGCTCATCAGGAACACCGCGTCGCGCCGCCCGACCAGCGCCTCGCCCACCAGCCGCTCGGCGCGTCCGTCGCCGTACATTTCCGCGGTGTCGATCAGCGACAGACCGCGCTCGATACCGGTGTGCAGCGCTTCGATTTCAGACCGGCGCGTGTTCGGATCGTCGCCGAGATACCAGGTGCCCTGGCCCAGGGCCGGCACCGTCTCGCCACAGGGCAAGGTGAGATACTTCATAACGCAAAAGGGCCCCTTCAGCCCAGGGATGTCGTGTTCTGGCATCATCCTGCCATGTCATCGCCCTTGTCTCATGGACCTATCTTCGCGGTCGTACGCCGGATTCCGCCCGGCCGCGTCGCCACTTATGGCCAGATCGCGCGCCGGGTCGGCCGTCCGCGCGCGGCACGCCAGATCGGCTATGCCCTGCACCGTTGTCCGCCGGGTTTGCCCTGGCATCGCGTCATCAACGCCCAGGGCCGCATTTCCCTGCCCGCGGACAGCACCGCGGCACTGACCCAGCGCCGACGGCTGATCGAGGAAGGCGTTATCTTCGTCGACGGACGCATTGATCTGGCCCGTTACGGATGGGACGACACCCGCGCCGATTGACCTCGCCCATGGCACTGACGCCCGGCCGGTTATACAGTGGATATCCGATCATCAACGGGGCCTGTCATGGCTGCACTGCGCGATACCGGCGTCTCCTTCTCACCTTATTTCGAAATCCCGCCCGAACGGATGGATGAATTTCGCGCCCTGGTGGACGAGTTCGTCGCTGCCACCGGCAATGAGCCCGGTTGTCTCTACTACGGGTTCTGCTACAACGACCACCAGGCACTGTGCCGTGAAGGCTATGCCGACGGCGATGCCTTTCTTGCCCATCTGGACAATGTCGGCGAGCTGTTCGCCCGCGCCCAGCAGGTCGCGACCGTCACCCGCATGGAAATGCACGGCCCGGCGGCCGAACTCGACAAGCTGCGCAAGCCGCTGGCGGACCTCGACATCGTATGGTTCACCCAGGACTGTGGTTTCCGGCGCTGACGGGCCCACAACGGCTGGGGTCGCACCACAGGCTTGCGGCCCGGTCGCCCGCCCCGAACGGCTGGGCATCGCCTCAAATGGCCGCAGTGCGTAGAGTGGCCCTCTGGTTTAATTGACGAACAGGAGTCGCGCATGGCACCCCTGAGCAAGTCCTTCGAAGCCGGTGCGGCGCGCGGTATGCTCGGCCTGCCGGCCGCCCTGCTCCGGCTCATGGCCGGCAAACCGATCGTGCGCGACGGCCATGCGCTTGATGTGCAGTGTCAGTTGTTGCTGAAGATCATGCGCCTGCGCGGCGCCAAACTCGGTGGCTCGGATGTGGCAACCGAGCGGCGACAAATGCGGGCGCAATCGAGTACCTTGGCGCCGCGGGCGCACAACCCGCTCGCGGTACACGAGTGGGTCGTCGCCGGTGATAACGGTGCGCTCGCAGCGCGTTGTTATCGCCCCGAAAGCGCCGATGGGGCCGCCATCGTGTTCTACCACGGCGGCGGCTTCGTGCTGGGTGACCTCGACTCGCATGACGGTATCTGCCGCGCCCTGGCCGACCGGGCCCAGGCGACGCTGATCGCGATCGACTATCGGCGCGCGCCCGAACATGCGGCGCCGGCCGCCGCGCGCGATGCCATTGCGGCCTTCCGCGATATCGCGGCGCGCGCCGACGATCTGGGCATCGATGCGCACCGAATCGCGGTGGCGGGCGATAGCGCCGGCGGCAACCTGGCGGCCGTGGTGGCACAGCAAACCCGACATGACATCGCCGCACCGGCCGCTCAGCTGCTGCTCTACCCGGCGGTCGACTTCGCCGAGGACAAACCCTCCAAGACCCGGCTGGGCAGCGGGTTCCTGCTCGAAAAATCCTCGATGGATTGGTTCGAGGGGCATTACCTGCCCGCCAACTGTAACAAGCGCGACCCGCTGGTCTCGCCACTGCACGGCGAACTGGGCGGCGTCGCGCCGGCCATCGTGATCACGGCGGGCTTCGATCCGCTGCGCGACGAAGGCGAAGCCTACGGCGCAGCGCTGCAAACGGCCGGCGTGAACACGATCCGCCGCTGCGAAACCGGGCTGATCCACGGCTTTGCCAACTTTGCCGGCGGCGTCGAACGGGCCAGACAGGCACTCGACCACGCGGCCGACGCGCTGCGCACCCGGTTCGACGCCATCAACTGAACCCGGCAACCGGGGTCGCGGGTCAGTTCGAGCCGCCGCCCTGCCCCCGGTTGCCGAAGGCTTGCTGCAGTTCCTCTTTAGAGATGTAGCCGTCGCCGTTGGTATCGAGCTTATCGAAATAAGGCGTCAACGCCTTGCGATACTCGCTGCGCGAGATCTCGCCGTTTCCATTGGCATCGATATGCTTGAACCAGCTGCTGATGATCCGGTGGCGGCGTTTCTTGTCCTGGGCGGTGGCATCGGCCGGCAGGCCCGGCTGGCCGGCGTCGAATTCCTTGGCGTCCACCTGGCCGTCGCCGTTGGTATCCAGCTTGTTGAAGGCCCGGTCCTGCGCCGCGTTGGCCTCGGCTCGGCTGATCTTGCCGTCGTGATTGGTATCGGCGCTGGTCAGGCCGGCCGCCTGGGCGGCCGTGACAAGCACCAGACCGGCGCCGCAAATGATGGCGATACGGCGGCCGGTCGCGATGGTTCGTGCAAACATAACGCTCTCTCGTGGTCGATGGGGTGGTTCGCAAATGCGCTGACGTGTTGCGGCCCGCGATACCGGGCCGGATGTCCAGTCTCGTCGATGCGCGTGTCCAGGTTGTTCGCGCGGCGCCCACATGCCGGTCGCGCACGCGCTGCGTGTGGCCGGTTCGTTTGACACCGCCGGGCGTCGCATCCCCGTGGGCCGCGGCGTGGTCGACGCGGGCCGTCCATCAAACCCGACCGGAATGTGGCGGTCGCGCAGGCGATCCCTGGGCGATCAATAATCAGTATACCGCTTGACTCGCCGCCCGCGGGCGGCCTCGCGCCCGCGCAATGTCGCGGGGCTTGCACCGCATAGCCCATGGCCTTAAAGTTTAGCCTATGCTGATTTTATGAGTGCGGGACCACGATTGAACCCCGGTCTATTTTCTCGCGACGAGCGCCGCGGCGGCATGCCGGCGCTTCGGAAGCCCCGAATGAGCTCGACCCACATCAACCATGATTTCCTGCCGGGCGAAGGTGCCACGGCGCGGGCGGCCCAGGCCGCGCTCGACGGTCACCGGCGCGGGCTCAGGCGTTTGCTTCCATTCCTCGGCCCCGCCTTCATCGCGGCCGTGGCCTATATCGATCCCGGCAACTTCGCGACCAACATTCAGGCGGGATCGAGCTACGGCTACATGCTGCTCTGGGTGGTGCTGGTTTCCAACGTCATGGCTGTTCTCATTCAGTCGATGTCGGCCAAACTGGGCATCGCGACCGGTAAAAATCTGCCCGAAATCTCGCGTGAGCGGTTTCCGCCGCTGGTCACCCTCGGGCTTTGGATCCAGGCCGAGTTCATTGCCATTGCGACCGATCTGGCGGAGTTCATCGGGGGCGCGCTCGGCCTGAATCTGTTGTTCGGCATTGCGATGTTCCCGGCCGCCCTGATCACCGGCGTTTGCTCGTTCGGGCTGCTGGAACTGCAGCGGCGCGGCTTTCGCCCGCTCGAAGCCGGCATCACCGCGCTGATCGCCGTGGTGGTCATCTCCTTCGCCTACGAGGTCTGGATCGCCCATCCGGACGGTCGCGCCCTGCTGGCCGGCCTGTTCGTGCCCACCCTGGCCGGAAGCAATAGTCTGATGCTGGCCGCCGGTATTCTCGGCGCCACGGTCATGCCGCACGTGATCTATCTGCATTCGGCCCTCATGCAACGGCGTGTGATCGGCCGCAACGACGAAGAGCGTCGGCGCCTGTTCCGCTTCGAATTCGTCGATATCCTGATCGCGATGGGAGTGGCCGGCCTGATCAACGGCGCCATGCTGGTGATGGCGGCCGGACTGTTTCACGGCAGTGGCGAAACCGTATCGACGCTGGAGACGGCCTACAGCCGCCTGCACGATCATGCCGGCACCCTGGCCGCCATCATGTTCGGCGTCGGCCTGCTCGCCAGCGGGTTCTCGAGTTCGTCGGTGGGCACGATGAGCGGCCAGATCGTCATGCAGGGCTACCTGAATCGCCAGATCCCGCTGTATCTGCGCCGGCTGATCACCATGGCGCCCGCGCTGGTCCTTCTCGCCATCGGCGTCGACCCCACGACCGCGCTGGTCATGAGCCAGGTGGTGCTGTCGTTCGGTATTCCGTTCGCCCTGATCCCACTGCTGATGTTCTGTTCGAATCGGGCGTTGATGGGGAGCCTGGTCAATCGACGGGCAACGACAGTCGCCGCCTGGAGCGTGGCGGGCGCCATCATCGGGCTGAACATCTTCCTGCTGTATCAGACGATATTCGGCCTGTGAGGCCTCAAGCGATCGACGCGGCATGGCGCTGCCAAACGGCAAGGCGGACGACCGCGACCAGACCCAGCGCAAGAACCACCGCCACCATGGCGGCCACCCCGGCCCAGCCGTAGCCGCTCCAGAACAGCCCGCCCAGCGAGCCGACGACGCTCGATCCGAGATAGTAGCCCAGCAGATACAGCCCGGCCGCATGCCCCTTGCCGTGCTGCGCGAGCAGGCCGACCCAGCCGCTCGCGGTCGCGTGACCGGCGAAGAAGCCGATCGTCACCAGTCCGACTCCCGCGATGATCGCCAGCAGCGAATCCGGCCACATCAACGCCAGCCCCAGCGCCATCAGCACGATCGCGAAGATGAGCATCGGCGGGCGCCCGTGACGGTCGGCGATCTTGCCGGCAACGGCCGAGGTCACGATGCCGGCCATGTAGACGACGAACACCGAGCCAATGGCACCCTGGCCCAGCGAGAACGGCGGCTCGGACAGCCGATAGCCGACATAGTTGTAGACCGACACGAAAGCGCCCATGAACAGAAAGCCGCAGAGAAACACCCAGGGCAGCGCGTTGTGGCGCATGTGCGACGCGACCGGGCCGGCGTGCTGGCGCAGTGTCAGCCCGTGCTGGGCCACGAAATTGCGCGAGCGCGGCAGCAAGGCGACGAACACCGCGGCGGCGGCGAAGCCGACCAGACCGAGGCTGGCGATGGCCACGCGCCAGCCGAAGGCTTCGGCCAGCAGGCCGGCAATCACGCGTCCGCCCATGCCGCCGCAGGCGGTGCCGGCGATATACAGGCCGGTGGCGGTGCCCAGGTCTTCGGGGTCGGTTTCCTCCGAGAGATAGGCAATGGCGAGCGCGGGCACGCCGCCGAGTGCGAACCCCTCGAAGGCACGCGCGACCAGCAGCGTGGTCCAGCCCGGCGCGATCGCCGCCACCAGCGACAACGCAGCCGAGCCGAGCAGCGATGCCGCCATCACCGTCTTGCGCTCAATCGCGCCCGACATGAGCCCGGCCAGAAACAGCGTGAAGGCGAGCACGCCGGTCGTCACCGACAATGACAGGCTGCTGACCGCTGCCGACACCCCGAATTCGCGCGAAAACGCCGGCATCAGCGGTTGCACCGAGTACATCGACGAGAACGTCGCGAAGCCGGCGGCGAACAGCGCCAGGTTGGCGCGCAGATACGCGGGCGTGCCTCGCTCAAGGTAGTCGGTACGGGCGGTTGCGGTCGATTGACTCATCCGACAATGGTCGCATATTTGCATCATGAAGCGACCGCAGGCCTGGCAATTTCTTGCATCATTTACGACTTTCGGCTAGCCGAAGCGCCTTCATTGCCGGATAATGTCGCGTTTTCGCATCCCGGCTGGCCCATTTTTCATGATCGATAATCTTCGCAACATCGCGATCATCGCCCACGTCGACCACGGCAAGACCACGCTCGTGGACTGTCTGCTTCGTCAGTCGGGCACGTTTGACGCCCGCGAGGACGTCGCCGACCGGATCATGGATTCGAACGATCTGGAAAAGGAACGCGGCATCACGATCACGTCGAAGAACACGGCGATCGAATGGCGCGACCCGGATTCCGACGCGGTGTACCACATCAACATCGTGGACACTCCGGGCCACGCCGACTTCGGCGGCGAAGTCGAGCGCGTGCTGTCGATGGTCGATTCGGTCCTGCTGCTGGTCGATGCCGTGGACGGCCCGATGCCGCAGACCCGCTTCGTCACCGAGAAGGCCTTCCAGCTCGGCCTGAAGCCGATCGTGGTGATCAACAAGATCGACCGCGACGGCGCGCGGCCGGACTGGGTGCTCAACGAGACCTTCGATCTGTTCGACAGTCTGGGGGCGACCGAGGAACAGCTCGATTTCCCGATCATCTACACCTCGGCGCTCGGCGGTTATGCCGGCATGGACGACACCGTGCGCGACGGCGACATGCTGGCGCTGTTTCGCACCATCACCGAGAACGTCCCCGCCCCGCCGGTGAACCTGGAAGGCACCTTCCAGATGCAGATCACCACGCTGGACTACAACAGCTTCGTCGGCCAGATCGGCATCGGCCGCATCGCCCGCGGCACCATCAAACCAGCCACCAACGTCACCATCGTCGACCGTGAGGGCGGCACGCGCAATGCCCGCGTGGCGGGCGTGTTCGGTTTCCTGGGGCTGAACCGCGTGGAGGTGGACGAGGCCCGCGCCGGCGATATCGTCGCCCTGACCGGCATGAACGATCTCGACATCTCGGACACGCTCTGCGATCCGGCCAAGCCGGAATCGCTGCCGCGGCTGACGGTCGACGAGCCGACCATGAGCATGACCTTCGAGGTCAACAAATCACCGCTGGCCGGCAAGGAAGGCAACTACCTGACCTCGCGCCAGATCCGCGAGCGGCTCGAGCGCGAGCTCAAGTCGAACGTGGCGCTGCGCGTGGAACAAGGCGGCGATGCCGATCGCTTCAAGGTCTCCGGCCGCGGCCTGCTGCATCTGTCGGTGCTGCTGGAAACCATGCGCCGCGAAGGCTATGAACTGTCGGTCTCACGTCCGGAAGTGGTCACGCGCCAGGTCGACGGCCAGATTCAGGAGCCCTACGAACTGCTGATGTGTGATATCGAGGACGCGCACCAGGGCTCGGTGATCGACAATCTCCAGCAGCGGCGCGGCCAGCTGCAGAACATGGAGCCGGACGGCAAGGGCCGGACCCGGCTGGAATTCATGATTCCGTCGCGCGGCCTGATCGGCTTCCAGACCGAGTTCATGAGCCTGACCTCGGGCACGGGCATCGTCACCCATGTCTTCGATCACTACGGCGCGCTCGGCGGCACCGACATCGGCCAGCGCCAGAAAGGCGTGCTGATCGCCAACGCGCCGGGCAAGGCAGTCGGCTTTGCCATCTTCAACCTGCAGGACCGCGGCAAGATGATGATCAGCCCGAACGACGAAATCTACGAGGGCATGGTCGTCGGCATTCATTCGCGCGAGAACGATCTCACCGTCAACGTACAGAAGGCCAAGCAGCTCACCAACGTGCGCGCGGCCGGCACCGACGAGAACATCCAGCTCGTGCCGCCGGTGCGCATGACACTGGAACAGGCGCTGGAATTCATCAACGACGATGAACTGGTCGAGATCACGCCCGGCTCGATCCGCGTGCGCAAGCGCTGGCTCAAGGAACACGAGCGCAAGAAAGCGTCTCGCGGCGGCTGATATCCGCCGCGGCGGGCCGTCATGCCCGCCGCCGGCCTGCCCGCTTGTTCGACCGTCGACCCGCTCCGCCCGGAGGATTCGCCATGGCGTCACAGAACAGCCGTTCCCGTCTGATCGTTCGCAAGGCCCGCCTGGCCGACATTCCGTCCATCAACCGGATCGTGCAGCGTGCGTACCCGAAGATGGACGATTACTCGTTCGACGAACTGCGCGGCCAGATCAACAACTTCCCGGAAGGCCAGCTGGTCGCGGTCTATGAAGACCAGGTGGTCGGCTATTGCGCCACCATCTGCCTGCCGGAAGCGCAGGTCATGCGCAATCACAGCTGGGCCGAGATTACCGGCAACGGCTACGGTTCCACGCACGATATCGACGGCGATTATCTGTATGGCTACGAAGTGTGCGTGGACCCGGACGCCCGCGGCCTGCGCATCGGGCGCCGGCTGTATCGCGAGCGCGAGGCGCTGGCGGTCAAGCTCGGGCTCAAGGGCATTGTCTTCGCCGGGCGCATCCCGGGCCTGCGGCGCCGGTTGAAGCAGTTCGGCAGTGCCCAGGCTTATGTCGAGGCCGTGGCCGACAAGACCATCCGCGACCGCGTACTCTCGTTCCAGCTCGCCCAGGGCTACGAACTGCTCGGCGTGATGCCGAACTACCTGCCGGACGATCCGGATTCGATGGGTTACGGCGCCCATCTGCTCTGGCGCAATCCCGAGTACAAGTATCGCGAGGATGTGCCGGGCGATTCCCATGTGCATCTGCAAACACGCAACAGCGTGCGCATCGCCACCGTCCAGTACATGCAGCGTGCGATCGACTCGTTCGACGAGTTCGCCCAGATCGTGACCTACTTCGTGCGCGAGACCGCGGACGCCAAGGCCGATTTCGTGGTCTTCCCCGAACTGTTCACGGTGCAGCTGCTGTCGATCAAGAACGAGGACCTGCACCGACGTGCGGCCATCTGGCGGCTGGCCGACTTCTGCGACGATTTCCGTGCATTGATGGCCGACCTGGCCGTTCGTTGCAACATCAACATCATCGCCGGTTCGCATCCGACGCAGGTGGGCGAGGAACTGCAGAACATCGCCTACATCTATCTGCGCGATGGCTCGGAATACATGCAGCCCAAGATCCACCCCACGCCCGGCGAGCGCGAACACTGGAACATCGTCGGCGGCGACAGCCTGAACGCGATCGAGACCGATTGCGGCCCGATCGGCGTGCTTGTGTGCTACGACAGCGAATTTCCCGAACTGTCTCGGCATCTGGCGGATCAGGGCATCAATATCCTGTTCGTGCCATTCTCGACCGAGGACCGGGCCGGTTACCTGCGCGTGCGCTACTCGGCGCACGCGCGCGCGGTGGAAAACCAGATCTACGTGGCCACGGCCGGCAACACCGGCAACCTGCCGCGCATCCACGCGATGGACATGCACTACGCGCAGTCCGGCATCTTCACCCCCTGCGATTTCGCCTTCGCGCGCGACGGCATCGCCGCCGATACCACGGCGAATGCCGAACAGGTGGCGATCGCCGACGTACGGCTCGATACGTTGCATGAAGCGCGCACGTCGGGCTCGGTGCAGAACATGCTGGATCGCCGCCACGACCTGTACCGCGTGCAATGGATGCCGCGCCGGCGTGCCACCGCCAAGGCCCGCCGACTCGCGGCCAAACCGGGCCAGACGACGACCACCGACGACGGCTGAACGCTCCCGGCCCACCTCGCTGGCGGCGCGGGTCGCGTTACCATCGCGGCATGAGTGATGACGACCCGCAGCCCATCCGCCGTGCCGCCGTGCTGGTCGCAGCCGCGCGCGAGATTCTCGTGCTCACGGGCGCCGGCATATCGGCCGAGTCGGGCATTCCGACATTTCGCGAGGCACAAACCGGCCTCTGGGCCGCATATGCGCCCGAGGATCTGGCCACGCCCGAAGCCTTCGTCCGGCATCCCGAGCGGGTCTGGGGCTGGTATCAGTGGCGCCGTGCGCTGATCGCACGTGGCGGCGTGAACGCCGGCCATCGCGGTATTGCGCAACTGGGCGCGTCGCGGCGCGTATTCGTGGCTACCCAGAACGTCGATGGTCTGCACGCCGCGGCCGGCAGCCGCGCCATCGCCGAGTTGCACGGCAATATCTGGCGCGACCGCTGCGGTAGCTGCGGTGCCACGGTCGACAACAAAGTCGCCGAGCCCGACACACAAGACCCGGCGTATTGCCGTCGCTGCGGCACCATGATGCGCCCGGACGTGGTCTGGTTCGGCGAAATGCTGCCCACCGAGGCCCTGCGGGCCGCCGAATCCGCGCTGGCGCGTGCCGATGCGGTGCTCGTGGTCGGCACCTCCAACCGCGTGTATCCGGCGGCAGCGCTGGTCGATGCCGCGATTGAATCCGCCCGGCCCGTGATCGAGATCAATCCGCGCCCGACCGGTGTGTCCCATGCTGTCGATGTCCGCGTTGCGGATTCCGCCAGCCGTGCCCTGCCCGCCCTTGCGGCTCTGCTCGACGAGGCCCCGGCGAACGGCTAGAGTCATTCGCAGATCCTATTCGGTGCGGCCTTCGGCCGGGAGCGCTCATGACGACTCGGGTCGTTTTCAACCAGAAAGGCGGGGTCGGCAAGACCACCGTGCTCGCCAATCTCGCTGCGATCGCCGCCGAGCGCGGCCGGCGCACGCTGGTCATCGATCTGGATGCCCAGTGCAATGCCAGCCAGTATCTATTGTCCTCGGATGGCCGCCAGGCCGAATGTGGCAGCGCCGATTTCTTCGAGGCCACGCTGGAACGCGGCCGCAGCCGTGAGAATCTGGCCGATTATGTGACCGACACGCCATTTGAGAATCTATCGATCATTGCCGCGCACCCCGATCTCGAAGGGATTCGCGTCAAGCTCGAGGCCAAGCACAAGATCTACAAGCTGCGCCAGGCGCTGGAGACATTGTCCGGCTTCGACGAAATCTACATCGACACCCCGCCGGCGCTGAATTTCTACTCGCAATCGGCGCTGATCGCGGCCGATCGCGTGCTGGTGCCGTTCGACTGCGACGACTTCGCGCGCCAGGCGCTATATGCCCTGTTCGACAACATTCACGAGATCCAGGACGACCACAACCCGGCGCTGGTGATCGACGGCATCGTGGTGAACCAGTTCCAGCCGCGCGCCAAGCTGCCGCAGCGCATGCTGGCCGAGCTCACCGAGGAAGGCCATCCCATCATTGATGCGCACGTCACCAGTTCGGTCAAGGTGCGTGAATCGCACGATGCATCCGTGCCGCTCATCCACTTCGCGCCGAGCCATAAGGTGACCCAACAGCTCGTCGCCCTGTACGAGAAACTGTAGCCCGCGCGCATCGGTTGCCGCGAACGCTGCGTTAATTACAGACATGAGCGTTCGATCGATAACCCGCTGCCGTCCGCTGATCGCCCTATTGCCGATTCTGCTGGCGTTCGCGCTGATCGCGGCCCACGCCGCGGGCGGCGCAGCATCCACGGCCCGCGAGATCCCAATCGACGGCGCCATCGGCCCGGCGATCGGCAATTATGTCGTCGACGAGATTCACCAGGCCGAAGCGGATCACGTGCCCGTGATCATTCTGCGTCTCGACACGCCCGGCGGCCTGTCGGCCTCGATGCGGGATATCGTGAAAGCCATTCTTGCCTCACCCGTGCCCGTGATCGGGTATGTGGCACCGTCGGGCGCGCGGGCCGCCAGTGCCGGCACATATATCCTCTATGCCACGAATATCGCGGCGATGGCGCCGGCCACCAATCTCGGGGCGGCGACGCCGATCGAGTTGGGCGGCGGCAACGACAAGCCGGCGGGTAACGGCGGATCGAAACACAACGACAAATCGTCGAAGGACAAGACCCAAAGCGCCACGGCGCCCGACCTGTCCAACGGCGCCACCGAGCGCCGCAAGCAGGTCAACGATGCCGTGGCCTATATCCGCAGCCTGGCCGAACGACGTAGCCGCAACGCCGACTGGGCGGAAAAGGCCGTACGCGAGGCCGCCAGCCTGAGCGCGCAACAGGCTGAAAAAAAGCACGTGATCGATCTCATCGCCGATAACGCGCAGGCGCTGCTCACGGCGGTCGACGGTCGTACCGTCCACACCGCCGACGGTGATGTCACCCTGCATACCAAGGGCCTGACGATCGAGCGGCGCACGCCCGGCTGGCGTACCTCGCTGCTCGCCATCATCACCGACCCGACCGTCGCTTATCTGCTGTTCATGGTCGGCATCGTCGGCCTGGCCGCCGAAGCCCTGGCCCCCGGCGCCACCCTGCCCGGCACGGTGGGCGGCATCAGCCTGATCGCCGCCCTGTTCGCGTTTCACGTGCTGCCGGTCAGCTACAGCGGCGCGGCCCTGATCGTGCTCGGTGTGCTGTTGTTCGTGGCCGAGGCGTTCGTGCCAAGCTTCGGCGCCCTCGGGCTGGGCGGCATCGTGGCGTTCGTGTTCGGCTCCATCATGCTCATGGACAGCAACGCGGCCGGGTATGATGTGTCGATGGGGGTGATCATCGGCATCGCGATCGCCGCGGCGCTCATTCTGGCGCTGATGGTGCTCATGTTCGCGCGCTCGCGGCGCGCACACGTCGAAACCGGCCACGAAGGCCTGGTCGGGCGCGAGTGCGTGGCGAACGACGACTTCGTGCGTGAAGGCCGGGTCTGGCTACACGGCGAATCCTGGCGGGCGATCAGCGAAACGCCGGTCAAACGCGACCAAATCCTCACCGTCATCGGCGTGCAAGGACTTACCGTTTTTGTGCGTCCTCTTGAACAGCGCAGTGCGGCTCATTCGAACAAGACCGGCCGACGGCCGGAAGGATCCTAGCCATGTTCTTCAATGTCGTGATTGCCGTGATCGTCCTGCTGGCGATCTTCATATTCGCCTCGATCAAGATTCTGCCGGAATACGAGCGCGGCGTGATGTTCACGCTCGGCCGCATGACCGGGGTCAAGGGTCCGGGCATCTTCCTCGTCATCCCCGTGATTCAGAAGATGATCAAGGTCGACATGCGCGTGACCGTCATGGACGTGCCGACCCAGGACGTGATCTCGCGCGACAACGTCTCGGTGCAGGTCAACGCGGTGGTCTATTTCCGGGTCATCGACGCCGACAAGGCCATCATCGAGGTCGAAAACTACTACATGGCGGTCAGCCAGTTGTCGCAGACCACCCTGCGCAGCGTGCTCGGCCAGCACGAGCTGGACGACATGCTGGCCGAACGCGACAAGCTCAACGCCGACATCCAGACGATTCTGGATCGCCATACCGACGCCTGGGGCATCAAGGTGGCCAACGTCGAGATCAAGCAGGTGGACCTGGACGAAAGCATGACCCGCGCCATCGCCCGCCAGGCCGAGGCCGAGCGCTCGCGCCGCGCCAAGATCATCAACGCCGAGGGCGAAATGCAGGCGGCCGAGAACCTGCGCGGCGCCGCCGAACAACTCTCGCGCGAGCCGCAGGCCCTGCAGCTGCGCTATCTGCAGACGCTGGTCGACATCGCGAGCGAGAACAACTCGACGATTGTCTTCCCGCTGCCGATGGATCTGATCGAGCCGTTGATGAAGGCAGCCAAGGGGGGGGGCGACGCCGCGCCGAAAGCCGCGGCACCGGCGAGCCGCGAACCTCAGAGCTCGTCCGCCGACGCAACGTAAAAAGCCCGACCCTCGACGGCGGCCACCCGTTGCGCAAGCCCCATCAGGATGGCGGCGGTGGCGCCCCAGATGTGGTGGCCGTCGAAATCGATCGCGTAGATTCGGTAATCCGTGCCGTCGCGGCGCCACCGTCGGCTATGGTAGTGCGCGGCATTCATGGCATAGGCCAGCGGCACGGCGAATATCCGCTCGATTTCGACGCCGTCCGGTTGCAGCACCTGCCCCGGTTCGATCCAGCCGACAAACGGCTTGATCTCGAATCCGGTCACCGTGGCGTAGCACGGTAACTCGCCGAGCAGCGTCACGGCCTCGCGCATCAGGCCGATCTCCTCGTGGCACTCGCGCAGGGCCGCATCCGCCGGGCCAGAGTCGCCGGGATCGATGCGCCCACCGGGAAAACTGATCTGGCCGGGGTGATGGGTCAGCCCCTGGGTGCGCTGGGTGAAATAAATGCGCGGCTCGCTCGCGGCCTCGACGCCGATCAGCACGGCAGCCGGGCGCGTGGCATGTTGCGCGCGACGCGCATCGAGCCTCATCAAGCACTCGCCCGGCGGCATCTCCAGAGCCAGGGCCGCGGCCAGTCGCCGTCGCCAGGCCGCGGGCGCGACGCTAGCCGCCGGACTTGAGCTTGTCGGCATAGGCCTTGGTCAACGCCTGGAATCGCGGCGTCAGCCCGGCGTCGGCATACATCGGATCACCGAGATCGTCGTAACCGGCGACATCCTCGCCCGGCTGATAAGAGAACGAACTGGTGAGTTCGTCCAGCGCGCACGCCAGCAGATCGGTGATCACCCGCTCGCGCGTCAGTCCCGGAAACATCTCCACCAGCGCTTCGATCTTGGCCGCATCATAGATCGGCAACTGCACGTCGTAGCTTTGCTCCGTACGCGGCTCGCCCGCGCTCGACTGCCACTGCGACACCAGCTCACTTATCTTCATTCCGCATGCTCTCCTTTGGTTGCGGATCGGGTCATGACCGCCAGGGCCCATTTCACGCCACGCCGCCCGCGGACGCACCCACCTGGCGTGGTGCGCCGGCTGCTGTGAATCTGCAGTCGCGCCCGCACCGCCGGATCAGGCGTCCGAGCCATCGACCCGGGTCAATGCAAGCTCGCGCAATCCGCTGCTGTCAGTCGCTCTGCAGCGGCGCCACAGCGCGCTTGCCGCGCCCGGTCCGGCCAAGGCCCGCAGCGTTTCGGGCCGTCACCAGCGCGGCGTCATGTGAAACGGCAACAGACTCTAAGATAAAGCAATCGTCGACCCGCGGCATCCGTGGCCATACCCCCGCGCCGGCACGTTGACCCCGCCCCGGGGCACTGCTAGCTTTGCGGCCACTCAACGAGGATTCGTGAAATCTATGGCCAAGTCGGAAAAAACCTGGAGTCTCAAGGAAATAGACCAGGAACGGGGCAGCACGAAGGGCGCTGCGTTCCGCGCCTTCAAACAACTCAAGGAGAGTTTCGACGAAGGCCGGGATTTCTACTACCTGAGCGCGTCGGAGGATGCCGCGGAAATCGAGAAGCTGCGCGCAGCCGGCCGCATCTACGAAACCACGGTCAACGCCATACTGCTGACCGAGGCGGGTTACTCGGCAGTCGTCGATTACATGGACGGGTAAGCGCCGACAACAACATGCCGCGCGGGCGAGCGTTCGCGCGGCCATCGTTGGCAAATGGGCGCCGCTCGCGCATCATAGCGGGCTGATTCGACGAGCCAACCCTACGGCCCGATGCAAGACGCCCGCGAGCTTCTGACCCGACTGCCGCTTTGTTTCAAGCCCGACGCAGCCGGTGACCTGTCCATTACCGCCCAGTACCTGACCCGGCATCCGGTCTATATCACGATCGAAAATGGCCACTGCAGTGCGCATGAGGGCCTCGCCCGCGCGCCGGACGTCACGTTCAAGGTACGCGATGATCATCTGATCAAGCTGATGACCGGGCGCATGCGGGGCATCACCGCTTTTCTCACCGGCCGGCTCAAGGTGGAAGGCAATTACATGCTGGCGCAGAAACTACAGCAGGTCTTCGATACGTCGCGGCTGCGCTAGTCGTGTGGCTGATCGCGCCCGACGATGCGCACGCGCCACGGGATAGGCGACGAGCCGCCGATCTCGGGCTGGACCCGGTACAGCAAGCGCCGGACCAGGGCTTTTATCTCGCGCGCGACGAATCCGGACTGGCCTTGCGATCCGCCAAGGATGCCGCCGGCAGCGGATTGCGCTGCGCCCTCGCCGATAGCGCCGGACTGGCCGACCGTCAGGCCGGCGGCCGGCGATCGCCGCTGGCGCGCGCATTCGGCCTGCATCGCCACCCGCCGATGCGCATCCTCGACGCCACAGCGGGCCTGGCGCGCGACGCAGCCACGCTTGCAGGCCTGGGTTGCGACGTGACCGCCGTGGAACGTCAGCCGGCGCTGTATGCGCTCATCGCCGACGCCACACAACGCATCGACGAATCGCCGCACGCGCCGGCATGGTGGCCGCACTGGCAGCCGCCGGTTTATGCCGACGCACGATCGTGGCTTGCCGCACGACCCGGCGGCGCGTTCGACGCCATTTACATCGACCCCATGTTCGCCAGCCCGCGGCGCAAGTCGGCGCCGCAGAAAGCGCTGGCATGGCTCGCCGAACTCGCCGGCGCCGACGACGATGCCCCGGAGGTGCTCGAAATCGCGCGCCGGCAGGCCATGCGGCGTGTCGTGGTGAAACAGCATGCGCGCGCCACACCGATCGCACCGCCCGATCTGCAGGTGCGAGGGCGCGCCATCCGTTTCGATATCTACCTCGCACCCGGCACCTGAGCCCGGATCTGCGGGCCCGCGGTCAGCGGCAGACCGGGGACAGCTCGGCCCGGAATCGCCGGTAGTTGTCCACGTAATGCGCCGCGCCGTGGCTGAGCGCCTCGATCTCGTCGGCTTCGAGTTCGCGCTTGACGCGGCCGGGCGCGCCGATGACCAGGCTGTTATCCGGAATCGTCTTGCCCTCGGGGATGAGCGCGCCGGCACCGATCAGACAATTGCGGCCGATGGTGGCGCCGTTGAGTACCACCGCCTGGATGCCGATCAGGCTGTTGTCGCCGATGGTGCAGCCGTGCAGCATCGCCTGGTGACCCACGGTGACGCCGGCGCCCACGGTCAGCGGAAACCCGGGGTCGGTATGCAACACACAGCCGTCCTGCACATTGCTGCCCTCACCGATGGCGATCAGTTCCTGATCGCCGCGCAGTACCGCGTTGAACCAGATGCTGGCACATTCGGCCAGCCGTACCCGGCCGATGACCGTCGCATTCTCGGCAATGAAATAGTCGTCGCTGGCCGGTACGTCCGGGGCCATATCGCCCAATCGATAACGCATGGCAATCTCCTGTGTTGTTTTATCGCTTGCTCGGTGCCGCCCTGCGCTCAACCCTTCGCCGCACCCGGCTTGCGGGCGACATCGTCGCGCACATAGACCGGCAGCGCGCTCGCGGCCGCCATGCCCCGGCCGGCCGCAAACAGGGGCCCGGCCAGGCGCGCCACGTCGAGCGCGTGCGGGGCATCGACGGCAACCGGAGCCGCGCGAATGGCCTGGGCCGCGAACACCAGCGGCCAGCCATTGCCGGCACGCCAGGCAATCTCCGGCGGCTCCACCGCCAGGTCGTGCGGTGCCATCACCCGTTCCTCGGCCATGGGTTCGGGCATGGCGGCGCGCTCGAAGGTGGCGGTGTAAATTTCGCCCATACGCGCGTCCTGAACGACCTGGGCCCGGGTGGCCGCCGGCCATTGCGCGAACACCCGCGCCGCGAGGGCCGCCAGGGTCGATATGCCCACCACCGGCAGATCCGCGCCGCTCGCCAGCCCCTGGACGAGCCCGGCGGCAATCCGCAGCCCCGTGAAGGCACCCGGCCCGCGCGCAAAGGCAATGCCGTCGAGATCGCACAGCCGCAGTCCGGCGTCGTCGAGCAATGTCTGCACCGCGGGCAGCAGGCGCGTGGCATGTTCGCGCGGCGCGATCTCGAAGATCTCGCGGGCGTCGGCCGGCGCGCGGCTGTCGAACAGGGCCGCGGACAACGCCGCCGTGGAGGCATCCAGCGCTAATATCTTCACGGTACCGAGGCCTCGATGGTGGACGGCGCCAGCCCATCGACGAAGGCACAGGCGGCGCTGCGGCTGCGCGTGATCGCCATCGGCGGCAGGCTGGCACGAATCACCGAGCCATAGCGCGCGGTAAACAGACGCGGATCGCAGATCGCGAGTACGCCGCGATCCTCGGCATCGCGGATCAAGCGTCCAACCCCCTGCTTGAGCATGATCACCGCCTGCGGCAGCTGGTAGTCCATGAATGGATTCTCCCCGGCCGATTTCATCGCCTCGAAGCGCGCCGCAAGAACCGGATCGGCGGGCGAGGCGAACGGCAGCTTGTCGATGATCACGAGCCGCAGGCCATGGCCGCGCACATCGACCCCCTCCCAGAAACTGCTGGTCGCCACCAGAATGGCATTGGAGTCGGCGCGAAAATCGGCCAGCAGGCTGGCGCGCGGCGCCTGCCCCTGAACCAGCGGTTCGAACCCGGCTTCGACCAGCGCCTCGCCGTAGCGGCGCACGGCCCGGTAGCTGGTGCAGAGCACGAACGCGCCACCTTCGGCCGCATGGATCAAGGCCACGATCTCGTCCACGGCGGCATCGTCGAAATTCGGCGCCGAGGGCGCCGGCATGCGCTGCGGCGAATACAGCAGCGCGTTGTGCTCGTAGTCGAACGGGCTGGGCAGGATTCGGGTCTCGACGCTCGACAATCCGAGCCGGGCACAGAAATAGCTCAGCTCATCTCTGACCGAGAGCGTGGCCGAGGTGAAGATCCAGGCACTCGGCGTGGATTCCACCGCGCGCGCGAACGGTGTGGCGACATCCAGCGGCGTGCTGTGCCAGATCCAGCTCGCGCCGCGGCGCTCGATCCAGCTCACACGATCGCCGTCCTCGGCCACCACGGTCGCGAACCGCGCACGCAGGTCGGTCACCCGCCGCGCGACCGATTTCAGCCCCTCGCTGCGTTCGAGCGCGGGCTCCAGTTCACTTTCCAGCGTGGCGAGCGATTCGACCAGGGCATCGCGTGCCGCCACGCGCTCGGCGGTCGCGATTTCGCGCCAGCCCTGGGTGATCGCACCCTCGCCCAGCCCTTCGGTGAATGCCCTTTCGTTTTCGCCGAGGGCTGTGAAACACGCCACAAGGTCGGGCATGTCCCCGCCCAGGGCCTCGATTTCGGCCCGCCCGTCGCGCACCAGGTCGCGCACCTGGCGCGACGATACCGCCTGGCCGAAGAAGCGCCCGGCGATATCCGGCAGCT
This sequence comes from Salinisphaera sp. SWV1, assembly GCF_052044155.1. Lineage (NCBI taxonomy): Bacteria > Pseudomonadati > Pseudomonadota > Gammaproteobacteria > Salinisphaerales > Salinisphaeraceae > Salinisphaera > Salinisphaera sp. SWV1. The sequence continues at coordinate 38,579 of NZ_JBQDYE010000002.1, read as the reverse complement.
TGTGGGCCTCATCGAGCACGATCGCGTCCGCCCCCGGCAACACCTCGCCGAAGCCGGCCTCGCGTACCGTCATATCCGCGAACAGCAGGTAGTGATTGGCGATGACCACATCGGCCGCCTGGGCCTCGCGCCGCGCATGCAGGACCCAGCATTGATCGTAGAGCGGGCAGTCGGTGCCAAGGCAGTTATCCGTGGTCGACGTAATGCGCGGCCACAGGGCATCGCCGTCGCTGGGATCGCCGAATTCGCCGATATCCCCTGTTTTCGTGCGGCCGGCCCAATCCCGCACGCGGCGCAGTCGCGGCCCCAGATACAGATCGCCGCTGTGTTCGGCGAGTTCGAGCCGGTGCAGGCAGAGGTAGTTCGACCGGCCCTTGAGGACCGCGGTATGCACGCTCCGCCCGAGCACGGTCTGTGCCAGGGGCACATCCTTCTCGGCCAACTGCGTCTGCAGATGGCGGGTCGCGGTCGACACGATCACCTTGCGGCGGGAAGCGAGCGCCGGCAACAGATAGGCCAGGGTCTTGCCGGTGCCGGTGCCGGCCTCGACCACCAGCCGGCCGCCGCCGTCCATGGCCTGCGCCACGGCCGAGGCCATTTCCGCCTGCCCCGGTCGCGGGCGATAACCGGGCAACGCAGCGGCCAGCGCGGCGTCGTCCTGGAACAGCGCGGCGCCTGCCGCTGCCGTCATTGCGGGTATTGCGACGCGGCCTGGCGGAAGTTCACCGCCTGCGCACGGGCTTTCTGCGCGCCGTTGCTGTTGCCTGCCTGCTTGCGCGCCTCGGCGATCAGCTGCCAGTTGCCGGCCTCCACGAAGGGGTTGTTGTTGGACACGCTGTTGGATTTCATCGCCAGCTGTTCCGCCTGGCCGTTTTCGCCCTGAGCCAGTCGCACCGCGGCCATACGCTGATAAATGAACGGATTGCGCGGCGCGAGATCGAGTGCGCGCTCCAGCGTCGACGCCGCGGCATCCATATGTCCGGCATTGGCCAGTGTATCGGCGCGCCCCAGCAGCGACATCACGGCCGGGCTGCTGATCTGCGATGCGTTTTGCGGCGGCGTCTTCTTCTGCTGCTGCTGCGGTGGCTGCTGCGGCGCATTCACGCTCGGGTTACCGCTGTTGGCGGGCGGCGGCGCCTGTCCCGCCGGGCCCGAGGGGGACGCCTGCGACGGCTGCGACGGCGCGTTACCCGAAGGCGCGGACATGCCCCCGGACTGCGTGGCACAACCGGCCACCAGAATAAGCGCGCCCAGCGCGAGGATCGATTTGATCTTGTTCATATCAGAACAGACGGTGGAACCAGTTGCCCTTGCCTTGATCATTATTCGGTTGCTGTTGCTTCTGCTGGTGACGGCGATTCGCGCTCATGATGTCGGTATCGCACGGCGCGAGGCCCTGTGGCACATAACCCTTGATAAAGGGTACTTTTACCGCATTGGGACAGTTTTGCCCATTGCCGTACATCGCATCGGGGTCCGGCCCGAGGCCCTGGTTGACCGCGCTCGGGTCGAACACCAGGTGCAACGGAACTTGCTTGATGCTGTCCGGCGGCGTGTTCACGATACCGCGCGCATCGATATCGCTCATGATGCGCGACCAGATCGGCAGCGCACCGGTGGCCCCGGTGAGATGCGCCGACTTGTCGTCGTCGCGCCCGACCCAGACCACGCTCACGCGATTGCCGCCAAAACCGGCGAACCAGGCATCGCGCAGATTGTTGGTGGTCCCGGTCTTGCCCGCCATCTGCTTGGCCCCATCCAACACCCGATACATGCCGGCACCGGTACCGTGGCGCGCCACGCGCTCCATCAGCCACTGGATGATATAGGCCGGCCCCGGCTGGACTACCTGATGGACCTTGAGCGGATAACGATTGAGCGGCTTGCCGGTGCGCGTGGTCACGTCACGAATGGCCCGCAGCGGCGTGTAATACCCGCCGGTGGCCAGCGTGTTGTAGATCTGGGCCACATCGAGCGGCGTCATGCCGACCGCACCCAGCGCGAGCGACGGCACCGCCATCGGATTACCGGGATAACCGAGATCGTGGAGCGTCTTGATGATATTCGGGATGCCGGTCGACAACGCCAGCCGCGAACTCGCCAGATTGAGGCTGTGTTCCAGCGCGTAGTACACCGGCACGTCCGTGCCGTGGCTGCGCCGTTCGTAATTGTGCGGGCGCCAGGTCTGGCCGTTGGCCAGCTTGACCGCGAGCGGTGAATCGTCGAGCGGGGTGATCGCATTGAACTTGGACGGATTTTCCAGCGCCGTCAGGTAATCGATCGGTTTCATCAACGAGCCGACCTGCCGATGCGCATCGAGCGCGCGGTTGAAGCCGGCATAGCCCTGATCGCGCCCGCCGACCAGCGCCAGCACCTTGCCGCCCTCGACGCTGGTGACCACCGCTGCCGATTCCAGGCTATTCTTCTTGATGCCGTGGGCCTTCTCGACCCGCTTCAGCCCCTGGTCGACTTCCTTCTCCGCCGCGGCCTGCACGCTCGGATCCAGCGTGGTGAAGATTCGCAGGCCCGCCTCGGTGAGGTCGGCATCCTTGTACTGGCCGTGCAGCTGCTTGCGCACCAGATCAATGAAGTCCGGGTACTGGCTGTTGCCGTAAGCCGAATGGCTGGTCACGCCCAGCGGCGCTGCCTTGGCTTTCTTCCAGGCCTTGTCCTTGAGAAACCCGGCGTTGTGAAACATGTTCAGCACCAGGTTTCGCCGCGACTTGGCGCGCTTGGGATGCCGGCGCGGATCGTAGTAGCTCGGGCCCTTGACCATGCCCACCAGCAACGCGATTTCGTTCGGCTGCAGTTCCTGAATCGGCTTGCGGAAGTAGAAGTAGCTCGCCAGCCCGAAGCCGTGGATCGCGCGCGAACCATCCTGGCCGAGATAAACCTCGTTGATATAAGCCTGCAGAATCTCGTCTTTCGAGAAGTGCGCATCCAGCAGAATCGCCATCAGCGCTTCCTTGATCTTGCGCCCCAGCGTCTGGCGATTGCTCAGATAAAAGTTCTTGACCAGTTGCTGGGTGAGCGTCGACCCGCCCTGCACGATATGTCCGGCGCGCAAATCGGCCCAGGCCGCGCGAGCAATCCCCTTGGGCGAAATTCCCCAATTGGTCATGAAATTGCGGTCTTCGACCGTGATCAGCCCGGCGGGCAGCATGGGCGGCACATCGCCCAGCTTAACCAGAATCCGATCCGACCCCTTGGCCGGATAAATGCTGCCGATCAGCAGCGGATCGAGCCGGATCAGCGCCAGATTGCCCTTGCCGTCGATGGCATTGATGGACGACACGCCGTTGCCGTTGAACGTGAGTTTCACCTCGCGATCCGGCTGCGTACCGTCCCAGAACTGGAACTGGCGGGTATGGATCGACAACGTCGAGCTCGACGCCTCGAATGTCCCCTGGTTGTTGATTGAATCGGCCTCGCGATAGCCCAGCCGCCCCAGCCGTTGCTCAAGCCCCTGCTTCGACATATCCAGCCCGGCATACAGTTGTAGCGGGCTCGCGAAGACCTTGGCCGGCAATTTCCAGCGTGTTCCCTCGAACTTGGTGCGCACCTCGTGATCGAGATGGACCATGTACAGCGCCAGCGCCGCCGCGCCCGCGCAGAGCAGTAACGCCAGGTAGGGCAGCAACCGGCGAAGCCAGCCGCGCGGCTGTCCGCGTTTCGGCCGGGATCGTTTACCGGGTTTACGAGATTTTTTCGCCAACGGGACCGTCCACGCATTCGAACCGCGCAGATAGTATCAAAGCTCGGCCCCCTGGCGTTCGAGTCCGGCCCTGTTGGCGCTGCGCGCAAACACGCCGAGCCCGCTCAGACCGCCCGGTAGCGATCCGCCAGCAGCGGCGGCAAGGCCTTTCGGAGCTATCGCCTTTCCCGGACAAGGGCCGGCAAGGTACGACTGGCGAAGGTGCCGCGTTGCCGATAGCAAGCGCCAGGCGACGCACCGGCATGCGCGCTGCGCTGCATCGCCCGCCCGAGCCGCCCGGGCACAAGGCCGGCGCCGCCGCCGACTGCCCTTGTCGCCTGCACCGCCGACCCACCGGCCGGTTTCTCGGCCATTCAGGCGCCGTAGGCCGCGGCGATACGCCCTATTGCCGGATACGGCGTATCACCGCGCCCTGCCCGGCACGAAAAAGCAATCGAAAACCACGACTTGAGCGGTGGTCGTCACAGGGCGCTGGCTAGCTTGGTTTGCGCCGACTGCTCTTGACTTCCTTTTCCAGTTCCTCCATGCCGATGTGCCGCACGTCGCGCCCGCCGACAAAGTAGACGACATACTCGCCGATGTTCGTCGAGTGGTCGCCGATGCGCTCCAGTGCCTTGACCGCCCACATCACATCCAGCATGTGCCGAATCGTGCGCGGATCCTCCATCATGAAGGTGATGCACTGCCGCATCACCCCTTCATACTCGCGATCGACCTCGGTGTCGTGCTGCGCGACGGTCAGCGCCGTCTCGGTATCCATCCGGGCAAAGGCGTCGAGCACGTCGCGCACCATCTGGCGCACGTGTCGGCCCAGTGCGTCGATCTGGTGGAAGGCGCTGTTGGGGCGTTCCTGCCCCGCGAGCTGCATCGCCATGCGGCCGATCTTTTCGGCCTCGTCGCCGATCCGCTCAAGGTCGGTGATCGTCTTGGCAATCGCGAGCACGAGCCGCAGATCGCCGGCCTGGGGCTGTCGCCGCGCCAGGATCTTGGTGCATTCTTCGTCGATCGCCACTTCCATGGCATTGATCTTGTAGTCGCTTCGGGCGACTTCCTCGCCCAGCGCGCCATTGCCTTCGACCAGCGCCTTGACCCCATTGGCAATCTGTTGCTCGACCAGCCCGCCCATGGTGAGTACGCGTTCGCGTACATCCTCAAGCTCGACGTCGAACTGTTTGGAGGTATGTCTCTCGATGCCGACCTTGTCCAATTCCATGATGATGACCTCGTCGCGGTTGCGCGTCGTTTGTATCGATCAGCCGTAGCGGCCGGTGATGTAGTCTTCGGTGCGTTTTTCCCGCGGGTTGGTGAACAGCGAATCCGTATCCGAGTATTCGACCACTTCGCCGAGATGGAAAAACGCGGTATAGCCGGCCACGCGGGCAGCCTGCTGCATGTTGTGGGTCACGATCACGATCGTGTATTCCTCGCGCAGTTCGTGCACCAGCTCCTCGATCTTCAGCGTCGCCACCGGATCCAGCGCCGAGGCCGGTTCGTCGAGCAGCAGTACATCAGGCTTGACCGCCACCGCACGCGCGATGCACAGCCGCTGCTGTTGACCGCCCGACAGCGCGCTGCCGTTGGCGCGCAGCTTGTCCTTGACCTCGTCCCACAACGCAGCCTTGCGCAACGACCATTCCACGCGGTCGTCCATCTCGCGGCGCTTGAGCTTCTCGTAAAGGCGCACGCCGAAGGCGATGTTGTCGTAAATACTCATCGGGAACGGCGTGGGCTTCTGAAACACCATGCCGATCTTCGAGCGCAACACGTTCAGGTCAACGCTGCGATCGAGCAGATTCATGCCGTCCATCTCGATGGCACCGGAGGCCTTGTGGCCCGGGTACAACTCGAAGATCCGGTTGAAGCAGCGCAACAGCGTCGACTTGCCACAGCCCGACGGGCCGATGAAAGCGGTCACTTCCTTGTCGACGATTTCCACGTTGATGTCCTTGAGCGCGTGGAAGTCGCCGTAGTGGAAGTTCAGGTCGCGCACCGCGACCTTGCAGGGGTTGTCCTTGGCGACGACGCCGGTGATCTTCTGCGCTTCGGTCTTCGAAGCGCCGGACGTAGCGTTGTCGGCGGCGCCGTCCGCCGTCGGCGACTCCGTCTTGCTGCGTGGCCCGGCCTCGTCATGGGTGTTGCGTGTCGTCACCGACGACGTCGAGCTCGGGGAAAGCGAATCGGTCGAAGTACTGGCCATGATAATGCTCTCCTATTTGCTCGGGCGGAGTACGAGCCGCACCAGAACGTTGAGCGCCAAGATTGCGAAAGTGATGAGAAACGCGCCAACCCACGCCAGATGATGCCAGTCCTCGTACGGACTGAGCGCGAACTGAAATATCATCATGGGCAGATTCGCGATCGGCTGCAGCACATTCGTGCTGAAAAAGTTGTTGTTCAAGGCCGTAAACAGCAGTGGCGCGGTCTCGCCGGCGATGCGCGCAATGCCGAGAATCACGCCGGTGATGATGCCGGACAACGCCGCGCGATAAACGATCCGGGTGATCACCTTCCAGCGCGGGATACCCAGTGCCGCGGCCGCCTCGCGCATCTGATCGGACACCAGGCGCATCATGTTTTCGGTGATCCGCAGGGTCAGCGGGATCACGATCAGCGACAACGCGATGCCCCCGGCCAGCGCCGAGAAATGCCCCATCGTCAACACCACGATCTGATACACGAACAAGCCGATGATGATCGAGGGCGCCGACAGCAGCACGTCGTTGAAGAACCGCACGATCGCCGCGATCCGCCGGTTGCGGCCGTATTCGGCCAGATAAGTGCCGGCGAAGATGCCGACCGGCGCGCCGATGCCGGTACCGATGAAAGTCACGATCAGGCTGCCGACGATCGCGTTCGACAGCCCGCCACTATTACCCGGCGCCGGCGTCGGCTGGGTGAAGACCTCCCAGTTCAGATAGCCCACGCCATGCCCGACCAGCGTCCAGAGCAGCCAGGCCAACCAGAACAGGCCGAACGCCGTGGTCGCGACCGCGGCCCCCATATTGAAGCGATTGATGAACTGGCGTTTCTGATAAAGCGTCACGTTCGATCCCCCGGGGTTAGCGTTTCACGTCGCGCCGCGTTGGCGGCCGGCCGGCCGGCGCTCGCACTGTCGCAAGGCCGGACACGGCGGCGCGCCGTATCGGGAAATGCGGTGCCTGGCGGCGGCGCCGCATGGCGCGAAAAAGCGCCGCAACACGGCAATGAATCGGCGTTACCGAGCACTAGCGACCCTCCTGGCTCGACAACTGCATCAACAACAGCCGGGCCAGGACGAGCACGATCAGCGTGATCACGAACAGCACGAGCCCGAGCGCGATCAGCGCCGACGTATACAGCCCGCCCGAGGCCTCGGTGAACTCGTTGGCCAGCGTCGCGGCGATGCTGTTGCCCGGATAGAACAAGCCATTGGGAATACTGTGCGAATTGCCGATGACAAAGGTCACCGCCATCGTTTCGCCGAGCGCGCGCCCGAGTCCCAGCATGATGCCACCGATCACGCCGGTCTTGGTGAACGGCAGGATCACACTGCGCACGACTTCCCAGGTGGTCGCGCCCAGCGCATAGGAGGATTCCTTGAGCACGGCCGGCACGACCTCGAAGGTATCGCGCATTACGGCCGTGATGAAGGGAATCACCATGATCGCGAGCACCAGGGCCGCAGTGAATACGCCGATACCGATCGGCGGCCCGGAAAACAGGTAACCGAAGACCGGCAGGTCGCCGAAGGCGCCGTTCAACCATGGCTGGACGTAATCGGACAGGAATGGCGCGAAGACAAACAGGCCCCACATGCCGTAGATGATACTGGGGATGGCCGCCAGCAACTCGATCGCCGTGCTGATCGGCCGGCGCAGCCAGGCGGGCGACAACTCGGTAATGAACAGGGCGATGCCAAAACTCACCGGCACGGCGATCACCATCGCCAGCGCCGAACTGACCAAGGTACCGAAGATGGCAACCAGCGCGCCGAAGGTATCGGTCACCGGGTTCCATTCACTGCTGAGCAGAAAGCCGAAGCCGAACTTGCTGAGTGCCGGCCAGGCGCCGATGACCAGCGACACGGCAATACCGGCAATCAAGGCGAGCACAATCACGGCGCAGGTCGCGGTCACCACATGAAAAATGCGATCTCCGAGGCCGCCAGCGGCGCGCCGGCCCGTCGCGAATGCCTGCGGGCTCTCAGGGGCGATCATGTCACTCAATCTCGTTCTCCATCGGGCGAGTCAGCCGTTTTCCTCGCATGCCCGGGGCGCATACCATGGCACGCGAAGAAAACGGCCGACCCAGTCATTGGGTCGGCCGCTCGATGCGATCCGCCGCTCGAACGGCGAATCGCGTCGCAACAGGGATTACTGCTGCACGGGCCAGATCGGCTGGCCGTTGTCGTCTCTCATCTGGCTGTGCCACTTGTCCTGAACCAGCTTCACGGCGCTGTCGGGCATCGGCACATAGTCGAGCTTCTCGGCCATCCGGTCGCCGTTCTTGTACGACCAGTCGAAGAACTTGAGCACGGCCTGCGCCGTCTTCGGATCCTTCGGGTGCTTGTACATCAGGATGTAGGTCGCCGCGGTGATCGGCCAGCTCTTGGCGCCCGGCTGATCGGTCAACACTACATAGAAGCCCGGTGCATTCGCCCAATCGGCGTTCGCGGCAGCCGCCTGGAAGTTGGCCGCGGTCGGCTGCACGAAGTTGCCCGCCTTGTTCTCGAGCGAGACATAGGTCATCTTGTTCTGCAGCGCGTAGGCGTACTCGACGTAACCGATCGAGTTCTTGATGCGGTTCACGTAGGACGCCACACCCTGATTGCCCTTGCCGCCAACACCGGTCGGCCAGGACACGGCCTTGGCGTGGCCGGGGCCATTGGCCCAGATGTCGCTGACCTTGGTCAGATAGCTGGTGAAGTTCCAGGTCGTACCCGAGCCATCGGAACGGTGCACCACCGTGATATCCGTGTCCGGAAGATTCAGGTTCGGATTGAGCTGCTTGATCGCCGGATCATTCCATTTGGTGATCTTGCCGGCATAGATCCTGGCCAGGGTTTTACCGTCCAGGCGCAGCTTGCCTGGCTGGATTCCCTTCAGATGCACGACCGGCACCACGCCGCCCATCACCATCGGGAACTGCAACAGACCGTGTTTGTCGAGCTCGTTCTTCTTGAGCGGCGCATCCGACGCGCCGAAATCCACGGTCTTGGCTTCGATCTGCTTGATGCCACCGCCGGAACCGATGGCCTGGTAGTTGAGTTGCACGCCGGTTTCTTTCTGGTAGGCCTGCGCCCACTTGGAGTAAACCGGATAAGGGAACGTCGCACCAGCGCCGTTGATTTGCTTAACCGCCGCACCGGCCGACCCCCAGATCGACAGCGCCGCAACAGCGGTAACCAACGTCTTAATGAAACTCATTCGCACAGAATTCTCCTTTCTGCCGCATCCGCATAACGGGCGCTTCTCGGCCCGCCCCAATTGGAGTCTTCAACGTTAGGCGCAAATTATGACACTCATATGACACTTGACGCAGGCCCACACGGGCCCCGGAAGAAGCGGCACGCGCACCGCTGTCCAGGCGCCCCGCTGAACCCGACCGGCAACGATAACGTCTTTCGCGACGGGCGCCGGCCGGCGCATCCGCCGCACGAATCCGTTGGCACACAATCCCCGCCTCCCACGGCGAACGACCTGGCGGTGATCCGCGTTTATCGACGACGCTATCGTCCGGCACGAAACCATTGATGCCGAAGCCCGTCCGTATGCGACAACACAAAAAAATAGCCCGGACAAGCCGGGCTAAAGAATGGGAGCCATCTGTGGATGTGGGTTGCATCGCATCAGACAATGCGACCGGCAGGGACAGAACCGGCCATGACCCACCTTGCGGGACCGGCTCGAGCGCTGGACTCGGCAGCCGCGACCCCGGTCGCGGGGAGAACGCGACCGGGGAAATTATGCGCATCGGATATGACGGGCTCGTGACAACGGCGACGAACAGCCGGAAAACACAAGCAATCGCGGCGCTTCACGCGGCCCGCGCCCCAGCCCCGCCGGGCGCCACGCCAAAAAAAACCCCGGACGAGCCGGGGTTATCGTTCAGACGCCAAAACAGGAACGCGGCGTCAGCAGCAGGACATTATTCCTACTGCTGCTTCTGTTGCCGCTCCCAGCGCTTGTACTCCTTCCATTGCTGGAAGGTCTGGAAACGCTGTTTTTCCGGCGAATTCGCAGGGAGATTCTTGAAATGCTCGTATTCCTGGAATTGCTTGAAATCGGAGAAGCTGCCGTTGGCGCCGGCGCCGGAGGCGCTCGGCGAACCGCCCGATGCATTCGAGGCCGACTGACCCTGGTCGCTGTTCGAGCGCTGGCTGCGTACCGATCCGAACACCGACTTTTGCGGGTTCTTGTCCGAATACAGCAGCGTACCGCCACCGTCCGAGGCGTCGTAATGGTCCCCGCTGAGCAGACCCGGCCCCTTGGCCGAATCGTTTTCACCGGGCAGGTTGTCGTAGTCGACCTGCTTGCCATGGGGAAAGCCGGATGCACATCCGGCCAACCCCAACAGCATCACCAGGCCCGTAATGGCGTAGGTAGATTGCATTGATTTCCTAGAAGAACTTCACACGCACGCCAGCGAACACGACGTTCATGTTCTTGGCGTTGAACGAATTGCCGTTGCTGCCGACCAGATTGTCGCCGGTCAGGTGATGGTACGAGGCGTACATGTTAACCGACTTGAGCAGATCATAGCGATAAGCCACGCCGTAGTTGCGCACGCGGCTGTTTTTGCTCTCCAGATCATCGGTCTGGCCGAAGAACGCCTGGATATGGTTCTTGCCGCGGATATAGCCGATGCCGCCCGAGTAGGACTGGGCATGATCGATTTGGCCGCCGCCAAAGCTATACGTCGTATCGTGATAATTGCGGCGCTTGTACTGGGCAAAGAAGTTCAGCCCCGAGGGCAACAGCACCGAAGCCGATCCGCCGAACTCATGGAAATACTCATTGCGGCTGACATAGCCAGCCTGGTTAATACCCTTGTTCCGGTTGCCGCTATCGACATAGTCGACGGCACCCGCAACTTTCACACCGTCGGCAAACTTGTGCTCGTAACGCGGCGCGATTTCGTAAGCCTGGCCCTGATCATAACTCACCGAAAGCGTCGCGCCATTAAAGCTCGGCGTGTCGTAGCGCACCGTATTCACACGTGACAGCGCGTCGAAGTTACTGTAGCCGTTTTTAAGTGTGGGACCCGCTTGGCCGGCACCGTTGACGAAGCTCAGGCCGCCGAAGTAGTCGCCCACGACCGAACCACCACCCAGATCGGTCAGACCCGACAGGTCAACCTTGGACGTGCTGTTGGCGGCGCCGTCGGTCTTGCCGAAGGTCAGCTTACCGAAGCTGCCCTCGAAGAAGACATTGGCCTGACGGTTATCGGTCGAGGTGCCCGTCGCGCTCTTGTTGACGTCGTAAGTACCGGACTTATTGACGAATACACCGAGCTCGTAATCGAAACCGACCTTGAGGTTCGGGTTGACGTCCTGGGTGCCCTTGAACGCGAAACGCGTCGGCGAGGAACCGTTGTCCACAAGACCGGCGTCCGTGGACTTGCCATTGTCGGCGGCGATAACGGCCCGATTGACCTGGCCGGAGATCTTGAAATCCAGCGCATGCGCGGCGGGCGCGACGCCGAACACCGTGGCCATGGAAACGAGGCCGGTTGCCAAACCAGCGTATTGGGCCTTAATCGACATAAAGTTTCTCCCTCGAAGCAGATTGATCCGGGCGTCTTTGCCCTACTGGCACAGTCGGTTCCCGACTGCATCGCTACCCCGGCCGGGCGCGTGCCCTTGCACCACACCTGGTTGCGCAGGTGCAATCGCAACTCGACCCGAGCTGGACGATGCGCCAATTAAACACCCCGCTTATGACCGTTTTATTGCAAGAAGTGAAAATTACGATTCTCGGGGCGCATGGCCCAGCCCCGCCAGACAAGACGCAGGCATTTCAAGGGGTTCGATGACAGGGCCAGCGCGGATTTCAGCGTAGCGGGCACCGGTTCGGCGGCACGGAACGAACGATTACACCGAATCGCTATGCCGCGTCGGCGCCGACCAGCCGCTGATGCGGGAACAGGCAACGGAACGTGGTGCCCTGCCCGAGCTCGCTGTCGATATGCAGCTCGGCCTCGTGATGTTCGAGGCTGTGCTTGACGATGGCCAGCCCGAGGCCGGTCCCGCCATCCGAAGAACTGCGACCGGAATCGATCCGGTAGAAGCGTTCGGTGAGCCGCGGCAGATGTTCCGGCGCGATGCCGGGCCCGTTGTCGCTGACGGCCAGCTGTGCTGCCCCGCGACCATTGCGCCACTGCACGGTGACGTGCCCGCCTACGGGTGTGTAGCGCAATGCGTTGGCCACCAGGTTCGAGATCACGCTCTCGATCTCGGACGGACGGCCGAACAGCGACAGTCCGGCCTGGATATCCGTATCGATCTGGTGGCGGCCTTCGTCGGACTTGCGGAAGTCGGCCACGATACGGGCGATCATGGCCGGCATGTCGACCGTCTCCTGGGCCTGCGCCAGGCCCTCACTTTCCAGTCGCGCCAGGCGCAGGAGGCTGTCGATGATGCGTCCCATACGCGCGGACTGGGCATCCATTTCACGAATCGGGGTGCGCCAGGCCGCAAGCGCCCCTGCGTCGGCCGCGTCCTCGGTCATCATTTCCAGATAACCGCGCAGCACGGTCAGCGGCGTGCGCAACTCGTGCGAGGCATTGGCGACGAAGTCGCGCCGCGTCGATTCGAGCCGTTTCTGCTCGCTGACATCGCGCGCGATGAGCAGGCGCTGGCCGTTGCCATAGGGCACGATGCGCAGCGAGAGTGTGTCGGTATCGTTGGCCGGGGACGGCACTTCCAGCGGCTCACCGATATGGTCGGCGCGCGCCAGGAATTCGGCGAAACGCGGGTGCCGCATCAGGTTGACGATACGCTGGCCGTTATCCTGGCCGGCGCGCAAGGCCAGCAACGCCGCGGCCGCATTGTTGAACCACACGATACGTCCGCGCCCGTCGATGACCACGGCACCATCGGGCAGCGCGGCGGTCGATGCCTGGAACTCGCCGACGATGCTCTTGAGCCGCTTCTTACGCCGCCGGTTGCGCTGCTTGAGGCGATACAACTCGGTATAGATTTCCTGCCACACGCCCACCCCCTCGCGGGGCTCCACTCGGGGTTGCGCCAGCCAGCGGTGCAGCTGATAGGCGAATATCAGATGCCCCGAGGTGTAGATCGCAAGCGCGATCAGCAGGGCCAGGGTGACCCGATCGAACGCCAGCCCGACCAGCGCCGCGGCCGTCAGCCAGGCGGCGAACCGCAGGCCGACCATGCACCAGATACGGCGTACTTCATTGGCCGAGGGATCCATGCCGGCCGGCTACACCGAACGACTCGAAAAACGGTAGCCGCTGCCGCGCACGGTCTGGATGAAACCGTCGAACCCGTGCGGCGCCAGCGCCTTGCGCAACCGGCGGATATGCACATCGACCGTGCGCTCCTCGACATAAACATTCTGCCCCCAGACGCGATCCAGCATCTGTTCCCGGGTATACACCCGCTCGGGGTTGCTCATGAAGAAACGCAGCAGGCGATATTCGGTGGGGCCCAGCCGCACCGAGGCGTCACCCACCGATACGCGCTGGCTGGCGGCATCGAGGGTCAGACCGTCCAGCTCCAGCGTCTCGTCCTCGCCGCCCGGCAGGCTGCGACGCAACACGGCACGCACCCGGGCCACCAGCTCCGACGAAGAAAACGGCTTGGTCACGTAATCGTCGGCGCCGAGATTGAGCCCGCGCACGCGGTCGTTTTCATCCACGCGCGCGGTCACGAGGATGATCGGCAGGTTTTGGGTAAGCTCGTCACGCCGCCACTCACGTGCGAGCTCCATTCCGGATACCCCCGGCAGCATCCAGTCGAGCAACACCAGATCCGGCCGGCGCTCGGCCACGGCCAGCCTCGCGGCCTGGGCATCCGGTGCCTCGGCCACCGAGAAATCCGAGCGCTCGAGCGCGAACCGGATCATGTCGCGAATCGGGGCTTCGTCTTCGACAACGAGTATGTGCTTGCGTGACATGGCAGCGGTATCGCATCTGAACTTGTGGCGATGTTATGAACGTCATGTGACATCTGTATGACACACCCAACGCCGCCGCGAGACAACTCGCTCAGGCCGCGTCGGCTGCAAGCCCCGCGTCCACGATCTCGCGTGTGTTGTCCGACAGCTCGGCCGCGCCGACGCGCGCCAGGGCATCGCGCATGCCCGCGGCGTAGGGCTCGGTATAGCGCCGCCACGGCGCCAGCAGGCCGGCCAATGCCGCCGCCAGTTGCGGGTTGAACCGGTCCAGGCGCAGGATTTCGTCGGCCACGAGTGCGTAACCGGCGCAGTCCGCCCGATGAAAACCCAGCGGGTTGCCGCGCACGAAACCGCCGACCAGCGCGCGCACCCGATTGGGGTTGCTGAAATCGAAGCGGGCATCGCCCAGCATATCCCGCACCCGCGCCACGGTATCGCCGTCGGGCGTGGCCGCCTGCAGCCGCAGCCACTTGTCCATGACCAGCGGCTCATCGGCAAAACGCTGCGCAAAGTCCGCGCGCACCGCATCGCGGTCGGCACCGGGCAGCTCCTGCAGGGCGTTCAATGCGGCCATGCGATCGGTCATGTTGTCGGCGGCATCGTATACCCGATGCGCGCGATCGCGCAGCGCCGGCGTATCCAGGCAGGACAGATAGTCCAGAGCAGTGGCGAAAACCCGCCGGCGGCCGGCCGACTGCGGGTCGAACACATAACCGGGGCGCGGCGCGTGCGCATCGGCGAGCTGGCCGAGCTCGGTCCGAAACCGCGTCGCGATCTCGTGCTTGACGTGCCGGCGCGCGGCCTCGACCGCCGCGACGTCGATCGCATCGAACGCCTCGCCGATCTGGGTCGTGCTCGGCAGGCTCAGCATTTCGGCCAGCAACGCACGGTCATCCGGTGGATCGGCCAGCAGGGCCGCGATGGCCGTACTCATGCCCGCGCCAAGCACCGGCATGGGTTGCGCGTTCTGATAGGCACTGACCGCTGCGGTGGCCGTGGCCATGTACAGGCTCTGGGCGGCGTCCCAGCGCGACACGGGATCCGAGTCGTGCGCCATCAGCCGAACCAGCGCGGCTTCGGGCTGATCGAATGTCAGCCGCACCGGTGCCGTCAGGCCGCGCAATACCGAAATCGTCGGCGCCGAGGGCACCTCGTGGAATACGAACGTGCCGCGCTGCTCGCTCAGCCGGACGATCTCGGGGGCACGCAGTGGATGGCCAGCATCATCGAACAGGGCCACGGCAACGGGTATGTCGAAGTTCGGCTTGTCTTGCTGGCCGGGCGTCGCCGGCGTGGCCTGTGCCAGATCGAGCTCGAGCCGGCCATCGGAGAAACGTGACGTCACGCGCAGGCGCGGGGTGCCGGCGAATGCGTACCAATGACGGAATTGCGTCAGGTCCAGTCCGGTTGACTCCTCGATCGCGAGCACGAAATCCTCGATGGTCACGGCCTGGCCATCGTGCTTGTCCAGATAATGCCGCACCGCCCGGGTGAATGCCTCGCGCCCGGCCATCTGCGCCATCATGCGGATGAGTTCGGCGCCCTTTTCATACACCGTAATGGTGTAGAAGTTGTTCATCTCGACGTACGATTCCGGCCGCACCGGATGGGCGCGCGGTCCGGCATCCTCGGGAAACTGGACGTCGCGGAGCATGCGCACCTGCTCGATGCGGGTCACCCCGGGCGAACCGTGGTCGATGGCGAACTGGTGCTCGCGATACACCGTGAGCCCTTCCTTGAGCGAGAGCTGGAACCAGTCGCGACAGGTCACGCGGTTACCGGTGTAGTTGTGGAAATATTCATGGGCGACGACGTCGCGCACGCGGGCGAAGTCACCGTCGGTGGCGGTATCGGGGTGGGCGAAGATACAGGCCGTGTTGAAGATGTTGAGGCCTTTGTTCTCCATCGCGCCCATGTTGAAGCTGCCGACGGCCACGATCACGAAGGTGTCGAGATCGTATTCCAGGCCATAGGTCGCTTCGTCCCAGGCCATGGCGTCCTTCAGCGACGCCATGGCGTGATGACACTGGCCCTCGTTGCCGTGCTCGGTGTAGAGCGCCAGCGCGACGTCGCGGCCGGAGGCCGTGGTGAAGGTATCCTGGATCACACCCAGGTCGCCGGCCACCAGCGCGAACAGATAACAGGGCTTGGCGAACGGGTCCTCGTAGACGGCGTAATGCCGGCCCTCGCCCGCCGCGCCGGATTCGATGCAATTGCCATTCGACAACAGCACCGGATAGCGCGCGGCATCGGCTTCCACCCGCGTGGTATAGCGCGACATCACGTCCGGACGATCCGGAAAGTACGTGATGCGCGAAAACCCGGTCGCCTCGCACTGCGTGCACAGAATCGAGCCGGAACGGTACAGCCCCTCCAGCGAGAGATTGCTGTCGGGATCGATTTCGGTGACCACCGTCAGGGCGAAACGATCCGGCAGATCGTCGAGCCACAAGCCGCTGTCGGCGATTTCCAGCGCGTCATCCGCCACGGGCGCGCCGTCAACCGCGATGCTCAGCAAACGCAGATCGCGGCCATCGAGCCACCAGCGCCCGCCATCGCCGATGCGCTGCGGATTGCGACGCACCGCGTAGCGCGCGGTCACCCGGGTCGCGCCGTCGCCAATGTCGAAATCGAGTTCGACGCGGTCGATCAGATAGATCGGCGCTTGATAGTCGCTGCGATACTTGCGCTGTGGCGTGCCGGTCATCGGGAGTCCCTGGAAAGAAAGAGCATGGCTTCAGCGCCGACGGAGTACGACGCTGCCGGCCGAATACCCCGCACCGAAGCCGCACAGGACGCCGACATCGCCGGGCGCGAGATCGTTGGAGAATTTATGGAACACGATCACCGGCGAGGCCGAGCTGGTATTGCCGTATTCCGCCAGCACCGACGGCATTTCGCCGTCCTCGGGCGCGCGGCCGAACACGCGCTTGGCGATCAGTGTGTTCATGTTGATGTTGGCCTGGTGCAGCCACAACCGCTTGAGATCGCTCGCCGCCCGATCGTATTCGGCCACATGGTCGACGATCATCTCGGCCACCATCGGCCCCACTTCCTTGAACACGCGACGTCCGTTCTGCACGAACAGCCGATCGGCCTCGGATCTCGGTTCGATCTCGCTGCGATTGAGGAAACCGAAGTTGTTGCGGATGTTGTTGGAAAAGTGCGTGGCCAGGCGCGTACCGAGCACATCGAAACCGGTGCCCTGCGGGGCGTCGTCGGCGTGCTCCAGCAGCGCGGCGGTGCACACATCGCCGAAGATGAAATGGCTGTCGCGGTCGCGGAAATTCAGGTGCGCGGAACAGATTTCCGGATTGACCATCAGCACGCGCCGCGCGCTGCCCGACTTGATCATGTCGGCCGCGGTCTGGATACCGAACGCCGCGGAGGCGCAGGCCACGTTCAGATCGAAACCGTAACGCCCGCCGCCGAGAAACTCCTGCACTTCCACCGCCAGCGCCGGGTAGGGCCGCGGCAGGTTGGAACAGGCCACCAGAATCACGTCGATATCCTCGGCGCGGCGACCGGCGGCCTCGAGACAGGGCGCGATCGCCGCCAACGCCATCTCGCACTGCAGCGAGGGCTCGTCGTTGCCGCGCGTGCGGATACGCGGATGCATGACTTCAGGATCGAGGATGCCGGCCTTGTCCACCACGTAGCGGCTCTGGATGCCCGAGGCCTTGGTGATGAACGCACTGTTGGAATGCGACAGCGGCGCCACCCGGCCCGCGGCGATATCGTCGGCGTGCGCGGCGTTATGGATATCCACGTAGGCGTTGAAAGACGCCACGAGTTCATCGTTGGAAATCGCCTCGGGCGGCGTATACAGCCCCGAGGCCGTCAGAACGACATTGCTCACCGCAGCTCCTGATCTCGATGGTTCGGCGATAGGCAATTCTGGCCCTCGGGCGCGACGTCCACAACCGGCGGCGGCACAAAAACGCGCATCGCACGTACCGCGGGCCCTCGGTCGAGGCCGATCCGTGGGCGCGCCCGCTCGGCCGGCTTCCGAACGGCAACAACCACGCCACGGCTCAGCCGCGCATGCCCGACTCGGCCAGTGCCCGATCGATAAACGATCGGACATCGGGTTCGTGGCGCACTGACAGATGCGACCCGTGATACCACTGGAGCGCCGGTTCGCCCCAGTGTCGCCAGAGTGCGAGCGGCTGTTCCGGGGCAATCAACTGGTCGGCCGTCGCGGCGAAGATATAGCGTCGCTCGCGGGGCACGCACGGCTCGGCCGCGAGCGGCGACACGGCGGCCAGCCGCTCGCCCACCGCGGCCGCACTCAGCCCGCGCGCTTCCAGGTAATGCGCGTGCGCGGTCGGTAAATGCTGCCAGAGGGTCGCCGGGATATCGGTCATCGGGATGCCGGCGATCACACAGGCCAGCGCCGGTTCGTGCGCGGCCAGCAGCGCCGCGTGGTAGCCGCCGAGGCTGTAGCCCAGCACACCGATGCGCGCGTCGGGGTCGATCTCGCGAATCCAGGCAATGCAACTGCGCAGATCGCACAGCGACTGCGCCTGGCCGTGCAGCAGATCCGCGAACGGCCCGTCCAGGAACAGCCCGCCCGTGAGCGGCGTGGCGCGACGGACGCCATGCAGCGGCAGGATCGGCATGACCAGGTTCAGACCGAGATGCGCGTGCAGCCGGGCCACGTCGAACAACTGAAAATCGAGCCCGGCGACGCCCATGCGATAGCCGTGTACGCACAGCAACCAGGGCCGCCCGCGACCTTCGCCGTGGCGCAGAATGCGCGCGGCCATCGTTCGGTTGTTCTTATGGCCGCGCCAACGCACACCGCCCGGCAATGCGGGATCGGGGGTGTAGCGCGAAGGCGCGGTGAGCCATTCGTAGTCCACGCCGAAGGTTCGCATCGGCTCGATGCGCGGCGACTCGAACGGGGCCGCGGCCCCGTGCAAACGCGCCGGGAAGTTCGCCCAGTCACGCTCGGCCGCGACCTCGCCGATCGCATTCAACTCGGCGATGTCGTTATCCACCGCGGCCCCGCGCGGCACGCGCGCGCAGTTGATGAAAAAACCGAGCACGGCCGCATCACAGGCCATCTTGGCCAGCAGTCTGGGTTGCGTCGGCGGTGGCGCCACACCCGCGGGTACCGGGTGCTGGATGCGCAGCGCCCACCCGGCCACCATGAACACCGCCGCGCCGCCGATAATCAACCCCACACCGGGCCACAAGCCGAGCCAGTAGATCAGGATCAGCGCCAGGAGCGAACTCAGCGGGCCCGCCAGCGCCATATGGCAGCACAGCTGGCGATCCCCCGCCCAGAGCAGTTGCCCCGCCCCGGTGGCGATAAGCACCACACCGGGCACGGTACCCAGCGCCGCAACCCCCCAGTTCGTCGGCCAGGCGGCCACCAGCCAGAACAGGCCGATGGCCAGCACGATGCCCGCGGACTTGAAACGCCGCGGTTGCCAACGCATCGGCGACACTTCGCGCAAGGGTTCCATGTCAGCGGCTAGAAATGCCGTAATAGAGTGCAATGAGCACAGCGACCGCGAGCGCCAGTTCCGCGATCCAGAACGTCGGGTGCCGCTTGTCGGTCAGCCAGGTCGCGATGGTTGCAAACAGCGCCACGCCCGCCCCCAGTTCGGTGGCAAGCCATATGTCGGCCAGACCGCCGCCGTTATCGGAGACCTGTGGAAACGGCCAGGTCAGCATACTGATCACCGCGCCGGTCAGGGTGGCCAGCACCGCCAGCGTGAGCACGACCCAATTGACAAACGACAGCCATTTCAGAATCCGGCCTTGCGCCTCGCGCCCCATGACATCGCCACCCAGTGTCCTGTCACCCCAATTCATTGCCATATTCCGGCGCGTCGCCGCGGCATTGCGGCCATTTACCGTCCTGCCTCACGCGATCCCTCCCCGTGCCCTGCCGGGCACGAAAACACGCGAAATACCGGCGCGAACCCGCGTTGCCACAGGCAAGCATAGTAGCCCGCCACCCGAATGGCCGTCCATCGACGGCGCAACGCGGCGCCCTCGCATGAAACGCGCGGCCCCCCTGGGAGGCGCCCATCAGACGGTTAACGCCCCTTTTCGATATAACGCAGCAGCAGGCGCGAGCTTAACGTGATGGTGAGGGCGAAGAAGGTGATCAGCAGGGCCGCGGCGAAGGCCAGCTTGTGGGCCGACTCGAACGGTTCGTTGATGAACGACCAGATGACGTAGGTCAGGTAGCCCACCGGCTCCTGGGTCAGTTGGCCGCTCCACGTGTAATTGGACCAGCCCACGGTGTAGATCAGCGGCGCTGTCTCGCCCATGGACAGGGCCATGGCCAGCAACAGACCGGTCAGAATGCGGCCCGCGCAACTCGGCATCAACACGCGCAGAATGACGCTGGCCTCCGAGGCGCCCAGCGAGTACGCGGACTCGCGCAGACTGCCCGGCAACGCGACCAGTGCCAACTCGGTGGTGCGGGCAATATACGGAATAATCATGATCGCCAGCGTGATCGCACCGGCGAGCACGGAGAAATGCCAGCCCAGGGCCACGACCATGGTGATATAGCCGAACAGGCCGAGCACGATTGACGGCACGCCGACCAGCACATCCCCCATGAAGCGCACCACCCGCGAAAACAGATGATGGCGTTTTTCCGAGCAATACACGCCGACACCGATGCCCAGCGGGCCCGCGATGGCCACCGAGCCGACCGTGAGCAGCGCCGTGCCTTCGATCGCGTTCAGAAGACCGCCGGACACGCCCTGTGTGGGTTCGGTGAACAGCTTGAGATTGAGCGCGGAAAACCCGCCCACCGTGACTTCCGCCAGAATATCAACCAGCGCCGCGGCCAGAATCAGGAAACTGGCACCGCAGATGGTCCAGCCGATATAGCTCACCAGTCGTCGCCGGTGGTACCGGACCCGCGACTTGGCGTCGAGGGCGAACGCCGTATTCGCAAACGTTTCACTCATGTTCGGTTACTCTCTTATCTGCCAGAGCAGCAGGCGCGCGACCGCGTTGACGATCACCCCCATGATCAACAGCACCAGACCGATCTCGGTAAGACTGTTCACCGCCATGCCGGTCGGGTCCTGCAGCGCGCTGTCCAGCTGCGAGACAATGAAAGCCGCCATGGTGGACATCGGGTTATAGATATTCGTCGGCACCGCCAAGGCGTTACCACTGACCATGAGAACCGCCATGGTTTCGCCCAGCGCACGCCCCAAGCCGAGAATGGTCACGCCGATGATGGCGCGCCGAACCTGGGGCATGACCACCTTGCGCAACACCTCGAAGCGCGTCGCACCCAGCGCAAAGCCGGCCTCGACTTCGCTCTGGGCCACCGCGGAAATGGCCTCGCGCACGTTGGCCGTGATGATCGGCACGACCATCAGCGCGAGCACGATGCCCGCGGTCAACAGACCGTAGCCGGCCCCGACCGGGCGGCCGAAACCCGGGATGAAGCCCAGCACATCCGCCATATAGGGATACACATAATGTGAGGCCAATGGTATGACAACGACGTACCCCCACAGCCCGAACACCACACTGGGCACCGCGGCCAGTAGTTCGACGATGGCCGCGACCAGATCGCGCACACCGGCCGGAACGATCTCGGCGATGAACATCGCCGCCAGCACCCCGACCGGCACCGCGAACAGCAGCGCCAATCCGGAACTCGCCAGGGTGCCAAAAATCAGAAAGAAAATGCCGTAGCTCGCGCCCGGCAGGACCATATGGCCATCGACCGTGGTCGGCGTGCCGTATTGGCTGCCCAGATTCCAGTCGTTACTGCCCAGAAAACCCAGGCCATTGAACTGGAGCGCAGGCCACGCCTTCCACGTCAGAAAAAGGAAAAGTCCGACCAGGAGCGCGGGAATGATCAGCGAGAACAAGCGCAGCAACAGGGCGAACAATACCCGCTGAATGCTTTGCCAGCGCGCATTGCGCCGAGTCGAGACGAAATCCGCAGTAACTTCGGACATATTGGTTTTATCTGCTGGCCGGAAACGCGTAAGAGCCGGCACCCCGGCGGCGCGCATGCACCGCCGGAGCCCGGCTCATCAACGCTGCACCCGGACTTTAGCCGTGGATCTTGTCGATCTGGTTCAGCGTGAGCTTACGCGCCGGAGCGGGCAGCGGCATGAAGTGAACCTGCTTGAGGTACTGCATGCTGTTGCCGCCATCCGAGCTCACCGCCCAGGTCAGGAAGTTCTTCAGTTCCTTGGCGGTCTGCTCATCCGACTGCTTCGACTGTACGAGCACATACTCGTAGTTGATGATCGGATAGGACTTCTTGCCCGGCGCGAAAATCAGGCTGATGCGCTCGCTCTTCGGCGTCTTCGGCACCATCTGAGCGGCCGCCGCCGGGACAGTCTTCTCGTCCGGCTGCACGAAGTTGCCGGCCTTGTTCTTCAGCATCGCTTCGCCCAGACCGGCCTTGTCCGTCTGATCCTTGTAGCTGACACCGATGTAGGCGATCGAGTACGGATTGTTACCCAGCGCGGTCACCATGCCCGAGTTGCCGGTCGCGCCGATGGCGCCCTGCACATTCGGCCAGCTGACGGTCGTGCCGTAACCCGCCTTCCAGTGATGCCCGGCCGACTTGGTCAGGAACTGGGTGAACAGGAAGGTGTCGCCACTGCCGTCGGCGCGATGGAGCGGCACGATGCGCTTGTGCGGGAGATCGGCGCCATGGTTCATGGATTCGATCTTCTTGTTATCCCAGTAGCGGATCTTGCCGCTGTAGATCTCGGCCAGCACCGGACCGCTCAGCTTGAGATTGGCATCATTCTCGCCCGGCACGTTGTAGTTGACCATCTGCGAGGAAATCGCCACCGGGATGTTCAGCATGCCCGGATGCTTTTTCATCTGCGCGTTGCTGAGGTAGGCATCCGAAGCGCCCATCTGCACGATGCCCTGGGTCGACTGGGCAATGCCCGTGCCGCTGCCCGTGGCTGCCGTGTTGATTTTGAGATCGCTGTGGTTGCTTGTGTAGGCGGGAACCCACAGGTTGAACAACGGATACAACAGGCTGGAACCGGTTTCGGTCAGCGTCGTGGCGCCGAAAGCCACGCCAACCGATGACGCCACAAGGGCAGCGCCGGCGATCGCTTTGACCGAACGACTATAGAAAGGATGATTATCGAACATAAACCTCGTGCTCCTAATATTTTTAGGTGAAGCGCCCTAGGTCTTCGCAATAGGGTAGCCACACTTTGCATGGACTATGTGACGAAAACATGACAGCACTTTCCCCGTCCCGGCTCATTCATTTCGCGAAATCGCCGTCACACAATCGTTAACCAGCGCCGGCCCGCGATAGATCAACCCAGTATAAATCTGCACCGCACGGGCCCCCGCCGCAATCTTTGCCGCCGCATCCGCGCCGTTCATGATCCCGCCCACCCCGATAATCGGTATATCCTCGGCAAGACGTGCATGCAGCGCGGTAATCACGCGATCAGAGGCCGCTCGAACGGGCCGTCCGCTCACCCCGCCCGCCGCCTCGCGCCAGGCCAGAGGCAGATCGGCACGCGCCGTCGTGGTGTTGGTCGCGATCACGCCATCGATGCGATGATAACGTAGGCGGGCCACGATCGCGTCGATGCCGGCCTCGTCCAGATCCGGGGCGATCTTGAGCGCGAGCGGCACATAGCGCCCGCGCGCCTCGGCCAGCCGGTTGCGCTCGGCCACGACCGCCGCCAGCAGCGCATCCAGCGCATCCTCGCCCTGCCAGTCGCGCAAGCCCGCCGTGTTCGGCGACGACACGTTGACGGTGACGTAATGGGCCGCATCGTAGACCGTGGCCAGTGCCGATATATAGTCGTCGACCGCCCTGTCGGCCGGGGTGTCCTTGTTCTTGCCGATGTTGATGCCGAGCACGCCGTCGTATCGCGACGACGTCAGATGCGCCACCAATGCGGCCGCCCCGGCGTTGTTGAAACCGAAGCGATTGAGCAACGCGCGCTGCTCGGGCAGTCGAAACAGGCGCGGTTTCGGATTGCCGGGCTGAGGCTTCGGCGTGACCGTGCCGACCTCGATGAAACCGAAGCCGAGACCGGCCAGCCCGTCGACATGCGCGCCGTTCTTGTCGAGCCCGGCGGCCAGGCCGACCGGATTGGGCAGGGTCAGCCCCATCAGGGTCGTGGGCAGCGCCGGTACGCGCGCGCCATACAGGCGATGCGCGAGTGAGGGGAAGCGCGACAATCCACCCAGCGTGAGTTCATGCGCGCGCTCGGCCTCGAGGCCGAATAGCGCCGGTCGAATCAGCGAATACATGCAAATGCGGACTTGGAATGCATGCCTATTGTGCGGGCTGAAACGACGCAGCGCACCATTTGGTCTGGACGGCCATGATGCGATAATCGCGGCATGACCAAATATTCACGCAGAAATCCCGCGGGCGCCCGCCTGTCCGTGGCCCCGATGATGGACTGGACCACCCCGGCTCAGCGCTACTTCATGCGCCGCATCACGCGCCATGCGCTGCTGTATACCGAGATGGTCACCACTGCCGCGCTCATCCACGGCGATACCGCCCGGTTTCTGGATTATCACGCCGACGAGCACCCGCTGGCGCTGCAGCTCGGCGGCAGCGATCCGGCGGCCATGGCGCACTGCGCGCTGCTGGCCGAGAACGCCGGCTTCGACGAAGTCGACATCAACGTCGGCTGCCCGTCGGACCGGGTCCAGAACGGCGCCTTCGGCGCCTGCATGATGGCCGAGCCGGGGCGCATTGCCGATTGCGTGGCCGACATGAAGGCCGGCGTCGCCATCCCCGTGACGGTCAAGACCCGTATCGGCATCGATCATCAGGACAGCTATGAATTCCTGCACGATTTCGCCTCGCGCGTGGCCGAGGCCGGCGCGGACCGGCTGATCGTGCATGCGCGCAAGGCCTGGTTGTCGGGCCTCTCGCCGAAGGAAAACCGCGAAGTGCCGCCACTCGACTATGCCCGCGTGCACCGGCTGGCGGCCGATTTTCCGGATCTGCCGATGTCGATCAACGGCGGCATCGTCGATCTGGATACGGCGGAAACGCAACTCGCACATGTCGACGGCGTGATGATCGGGCGCGAGGCCTATCGCAACCCCTATGCGATGGCCGGGGTGGATTCACGCGTTTTCGGTGACGATACGCCCGTGCCCTCACGCCTGGATGTGGTCGAGGCCATGCGGGACTATATCGCCAACCATCTGGCCGCTGGCGGCCAGCTCAAAAGCGTCACCCGCCACATGCTCGGATTGTTCCATGCCCAGCCCGGCGGTCGCGCCTGGCGGCGCGCGCTGTCCGAACAGGGCAATCACCCCGACGCGGGTCTTGAGGTGCTTGATGCGGCGCTAGCCCCGGCCACCGGTGCGGTGCCGGCGTAGGCAACACCGGCGCATTGCCGCACAATAGCGGTTTTTGCGCGGAGCCTGTTCATCATGGTGATCTTCAAGACCAATCTCGGCGATATTCATATCGATGTCGACGAGCACAACGCCCCGATCTCGGCCGAGAACTTTCTCACCTATGTCCGCGACGGCTTCTACGACGGTGTGATCTTTCATCGCGTGATCCCGGGCTTCGTCGTCCAGGGCGGTGGGTTCGACGAAAACTTCAACCAGAAGACCACGCGCGCGCCGATCAAGAACGAATCCGCCAACGGGCTGGACAACGAGCGCGGCACCCTGTCGATGGCCCGCACCCAGGACCCGCATTCGGCCACCTCGCAGTTCTTCATCAATCTCGAAGACAACGAGGCGCTGAACGACATGGGTACACGGCCCGGCTATGCCGTATTCGGCCGTGTGGTCGAGGGCATGGAAGTGGTCGACGCCATCGCCAAGGTGCCCACTGGCGGCGCCGGGCCGTTCCATCAGGACGTCCCGCGGGACACTGTTCGCATCGAGTCGGCGGAAATCGTCTGATCGGCACGCCGTGGCCGCGACCCACTTCATCGCCGATCTGCACCTGATCGACGATCGCGAGCCGGCTGCGCGCCGGCTCGCCGGCTATCTGAGCGGTCCGGCGCGGGCCGCCGATGCATTGTATGTGCTGGGCGATCTGTTCGATGTCTGGATCGGCGACGATGGCTCGATTCCGCGGCATGCGGCCACGCTGGCTGCGTTCGCCGCACTCGCCCACACTGGCGTGCCGGTGTTTTTTATTCGCGGCAACCGCGATTTCGCCGTGGGGCCGACCTTCGAGTCGCGCAGCCGAATGCGGATCCTGGACGACCCGACGGTTGCCATGCTTCACGGCGTGCCCACCCTGCTCGCCCACGGCGATGTGTTCTGCAGCGACGACATCGCCCACCAGGCATTTCGGGCCCGATACACTGACGCCCGCTGGCGACAACGGCGCCTTGCCCTGCCGTTGTGGCTGCGGCGCAGGGTGGCAAGGCGCGCGCGGCGCCGTTCGGCTCGGGAGAAAACCCGCAAGCCGATGCGCATCATGGATGTGAACGCGGCGACCGTGGCGGGCATGGCCGACGAATACCGGGCCCAGCGGATCATTCACGGCCATACCCACCGGCCCGCCGATCATCTGGACGGCGATATTGCACGCTATGTGCTGGCCGACTGGCGCGACGACCGCGCCGAAGTATTGGTCGTGGACGATAACGGCGTCGCGCGCCGGCGGCTGGACCACGCCGGGCGCTTCATCGACTGATTACGGTCGCCGCGCGTCGCGCGCGGTCAGTTCGTCCAGTTCCGGCTCGGAAAAACGCGCCTCGCGCCGTGCGGCGAGGTTGTACGGCCCGGGCGGGCCGCCGTTCATGTATTCATCGAGCAGTCGGAAGAATGTTTCGTCCGGATCGAGCCCACGTGGCTCGGCGAAGTAGCGAAACCACTTGCTGCCGATCTCCACGTGCGGCACTTCCTCGGCCAGAATCTGCTCGAAGATGGCAACGGTCTTGTCGTCGCCGACCCGCTTGAGTTTTTCGATCATGCCGGGTGTGACATCGAGCCCACGCGCTTCCAGTACACGCGGCACCAGGGCCATGCGCACCATCGGGTCGTGCGCGGTCTTGACCGCCATTTCCCACAGTCCGTTGTGGGCATCGAAATCGCCGTAGGCATAGCCGAAATCGGCCAGCCGGTCATTCAGCATCTCGAAGTGGCGTGACTCGTCGGCCGCCATCGACAACCAGTCGGCGTAATAGTCAGCCGGCAGTCCGCGATAGCGATAGGCCGCGTCCAGCCCCAGATTGATCGCGTTGAACTCGATATGGGCGATGGCATGAATGAGCGCGGCGCGGCCATAATCCGAGCCCAGGCCGCGCCGCGCCAGTTTGGCCGGATGTACCAACGCCGGACGCGCCGGGCGCCCCGGCACCGGCACGGCTTCCGCTTCGCCGGACACGACCGACAACCCGCTGGAATCGGCCGCGTGCAACGCCCGCGTGGCGAGACATTTCGCCCGCGGGTCACGCGCCATCAGCGCGGCATGCACGTCGGCCGGCGTCATCAAGCGGCCAGAGCGCGCCACAGATCGGCGATGATGTCGTCCACATTCTCCAGCCCCACCGAGATCCGGATCAGACCCTCGCCGATGCCGGCCCGGGCCCGATCCTCGGCCGAGATGCGGACATGGGTGGTACTGGCCGGATGCACGATGGTGGTGCGGGTGTCACCAAGATTGGCGGTGATCGACAGCATGCGGGTCGAGTTGATGAGCTTGAACGCGCTCTCGCGCCCGCCCTTCACATCGAACGACACGATGCCGCCAAAGCCGCCCGGCTGCTGCTTTACGGCCAGCTCATGCTGCGGATGCGATGCCAGACCGGGGTAATAGACATGCGCCACACCGGGCTGGGTTTCCAGCCATTGCGCGAGCCGGGCCGCGCCGTCGCAATGCGCACGCATCCGCACTTCCAGCGTCTCCAGTGCCTTGTAGAAGATCCAGGCATTGAACGGGCTCATGCTCGGCCCGCAGGTGCGCAGGAAACGAAAGACCTGGTCACCCACGATATCCGCATCGCCCACGACCGCGCCGCCGAGCGCCCGACCCTGGCCGTCGAGATACTTGGTGGCCGAATGCGTCACGATATGCGCGCCCAGTTCCAGCGGGCGCTGCAGCGCGGGCGTACAGAAACAGTTATCGACCACGAGCTTCGCGCCGTGCGCCTCGGCGAGCGCCCCGAGTGCGCCGAGATCGACGATCTCGGTCAGCGGATTGGACGGTGTTTCCACGAACAGCATCTTAGTATTCGGCTCGATCGCGGCCTGCCAGGCGTCGACGTCATCCGGCGCGACATAGCTGGTCCGGATGCCGAGCTTGCCGAGGTAGTTGTTGAACAGACCGATGGTGGAACCGAACAGCGTATGCGCGGCCACGATATGGTCGCCGGCCTCGAGCGTGGCCAGACAGGTCGCCAGAATCGCGGCCATGCCGGAACCGGTGGCCACACACGCCTCGCCGCCTTCCATCGCTGCCAGCCGGTCAGAGAAGGCATCGACGGTCGGATTGGTGAAACGCGAATAGATGTTGCCCGGTTCGTCGCCGGCAAAGCGCGCCGCACAGGCCTCGGCCGAATCGAACACGAAGCTCGAGGTCATATAGATGGCGCTGCTGTGCTCGCCTTCGGGGCTGCGATGGGTGCCGGCGCGTACACCGCGTGTGGCGGTGCCCCACTCGGGGTCGTAATTAATAGTCATGGCGTCTCCTGTGAGAAGCGGCGGGCACAAAAAAACCTGCAAGCGCGAACGCAGCAGGCGGTGTCCTCTTGACGCCCGCTTAGCTGATGTTTCGATCGCAAGGACAGCGATCCGCGCCCGCAAGCTGTGCAAATCGGCGCGCGGCAAGTATGGCCCGAGGGCGGGCCGGCATCAAGCCCGGCGGAGCCGGTTGCGACGCTACTTCAAGCGTACGTAAACGATGTGAGTGTCCGCGTCGCTGCGCGACTCACGGAAATCCAGGGTCACGTAATCCAGCGATTCCATCAGCTTGCTCAGCTTGGAAAAGCCGTAGTTGCGCGAATCGAACGACGGATGATTCTTGTTCACGTAGCTGCCCACCGCACCCAGCGGCGCCCAGCCGTCATCGCGCGAGACCGCTTCGATGGCCGTGGTGAGCATACGCCGCAACTCCTTGGGATCGCCGGTCGGCGCGGGTTCGTCACGGCTCGGTTCGGCCGCCAGGATTTCAGTGAACACGAACCGGTCGCAGGCCGAGACGAACGCCGGTGGCGTCTTTTTCTCACCGAAACCATAAACCGCGAGACCGGACTCCCGGATACGCGTGGCCAGACGCGTGTAGTCGCTGTCCGACGAGACGATCACGAAGCCGTCGAGATGCGCCTGATGGAGCAGATCCATGGCATCGATGATCAACGCCGCGTCGGTCGCATTCTTGCCGGTGGTGTAGGCGAACTGCTGGATAGGCTGGATTGCATGATCGTGCAGGGCCCGCTTCCAGCCCTTCAGGTTGGTCGTGGTCCAGTCGCCGTAGGCCCGCTTGATGCTGGCCAGCCCGAAGGTCGAGACTTCCGCCAGCAACTCGCCGCAGCGCGACGACGGCGCATTGTCGGCATCGATGAGTACGGCGAGCTTGAGATTGTCGACGGCGGAGGACAACTCGTTCGTCACGCGTCGTTATGGATTTCGAGCACGGCGTTGTCCTTCTTGCGCCGCGCCTCGCGGGTGGCATCCGCGCGGAACAGCTCGAGCTGTTCCAGATACTCGGCCGATACATCCGCGGTAATGTAGTTGCCGGTGAACACCGAATCCTCGTAGCTTTGTAGCGCGTCGTTACCGACCGACACCGCGCGCTTGAGATCATCCATATCCTGGTAGATCAGCCTGTCGGCACCGATGATCTCGGCGATCTCGTCGTCGGAGTGGCCATGCGCGACCAGTTCGGCCGCGCTGGGCATGTCGATGCCATAGACGTTGGGGTAGCGCACCGGCGGCGCGGCGGAGGCGAAATAGACCTTGTTCGCCCCCGCGTCGCGCGCCATCTCGATGATCTGGCGCGAGGTGGTGCCGCGCACGATCGAGTCATCGACCAGCAACACGTTCTTGCCAGCGAACTCCAGGTCGATCGGGTTCAGCTTCTTGCGCACCGATTTCACCCGCTGCTGCTGGCCGGGCATGATGAAGGTGCGGCCGATATAGCGGTTCTTGATGAAGCCTTCGCGATACTTCACGTCGAGTTGGCTGGCCAGCTCCACTGCTGCCGTGCGGCTGGTCGAGGGGATCGGGATCACCACGTCGATGTCGTGATCGGGCCACTCGCGCCGGATCTTGTCGGCAAGATAGGTACCCATGCGCAGCCGCGCCTTGTAGACATAGACATCGTCGATCACCGAGTCCGGGCGCGCGAGATAGACGTATTCGAAGATGCACGGCGAGTGATACGGCTGGTCGGCACACTGCTGGACGTGGATCTCACCATCGAGCGTGATCACCACGGCCTCGCCGGGGCCGATATCGCCGATGCGTTCGAAACCGAGCGCGTCCAGCGCCACCGATTCCGAGGCGATCATGTAATCCGTGCCTTCGGCGGTCTCGCGTTTGCCGTAGACCGCCGGGCGGATGCCATTGGGGTCGCGGAAGCCGACCAGGCCGTAACCCGTGATCAGCGCGGTGGCCGCATAACCGCCACGACAGCGGCGATGCACCGCCGCCACCGCCTCGAAGATATCCTCGGGCGCCAGCTGTAGACGCTCGCTCTGCATCAGTTCGTGGGCAAACACGTTGAGCAGGATCTCGGTATCGGAGTCGGTATTCAGATGCCGCCGGTCCGAGCGATACAGTTCGTCCTTGAGCTGGTCGGCGTTGGTCAGATTGCCATTGTGCGACAGGCAGATGCCATACGGCGTGTTGACGTAGAACGGCTGCGCCTCGGCGGTGGAATCCAGCCCGGCCGTGGGATAGCGGACATGCCCGACGCCCGCGTTGCCGACCAGGCGCAGCATGTGGTCGGTGCGGAACACATCCCGGACCAGGCCGTTGTCCTTGCGCAGATATAGACGTCTGCCGTCCGTGGTGACGATGCCGGCCGCATCCTGGCCTCGGTGCTGCAGCACCGTCAGCGCATCATAGATATCCTGATTGACCGGGGAGGTCGAGACCATCCCAACAATGCCGCACATAAGCGAGTCGCTCGGTTTGGAGAAGGAAAAACGTCAGGTCGAAGTCGTCGTCGGGCGGCCCGCGGGCAGCGTCGACGGCGCATCGGGATAGGTGATCGCGTTGGCGATGTCGGGCGGCAGATAACCCCGCACCCAGAGCGCGCCGGCCTCCAGCTGCCCGATGAAGATCGAGCGCTGCCACCAGCTGTCGCGCGGCACGGGGGTCACACCGGCCAGCAGGACCAGAACAATGAGCACGGCCACGCCGCGCACCACGCCGAATATGATCCCGACGGCACGATCGGTACCGGCGAAACCGGTCTGGTTGATCAGCCGGCCCAGCAGGTAATTGAAGATGGCGCCCGCGACGAGCACGCCGAGAAAGACAATTGCGAACGCCACGGCCAGACGCGCCGAACCGGAATCGATCCAGCGCTGCAGATAGACGGACGCCGGCGCCGCCAGAACAAACGCCAGATAAAAGGCCAGGACCCACGTCGCCAGACCCAGGGCTTCCCGCAGAAAACCACGGAAGAAACCGATGGTCGCCGACAATGCGACCACCACAACGATAGCGACATCGATCCAGATCATGACAGCCAGCCGCCGGAGCGAGACCGCTCAATGATAACAAATTGGGCGCGCAACCGCGGCTGGTGTGGCATCAGGGCAACTGGCGCACCAGCCCCTTGTGCCCGGCCTTGCTCAGCCGATCGGCCGCCGACTGTGCCGCCTGCTTGCTGTCGAACGGGCCGACATTCACGCGATACCAGGTCTTGCCGTTGACCTGGCCCGGGGCATATGACACCGGGAATCGGCCCTTGAGCTGGTTTGCCAGGTCCGCCGCATTGCCTTGTTGACTGAAGCTCGCCACCTGCACCACCCAGCCCTGGATACTGGATTTTTCCAGACCGGAGCCGCTGGACGACGAAGCACTGGCGGCGCCGGAGCCGGCGGCCGACGCGCCGTGATCATGCGATCCCGAATGCGGATTCCCGCCCGCCCCGTTGTTCGCGGATGCAACGCCCGATGCCGGCTTGCTCGACGGTGCGTGCGAACCCGAAGGCTTCGAAGCCGACCCGCTACCGCCATGCACCGGCGGTACGGAGAAGCCCTGCTTACTCTGCGGCGAGACCGCATCCGGTGTCGGTGCCTGCGGGCGCCCCTGACTGGCGCCACTCTCGTCGCCGCCGGCTGCCGATGGTGCCATGGCCGGACTCGCCCCTGCCTGATCGTCGTTATCGTGACCCGCCGGCTCCGCCTTGCCATCGGGCTGCACGTCATACACGCGCATGGAGCCGCGGCCGTTGTCCTGGCTGCCGCCATGCATGCAGCGCGAGAGCAGCAACGGCGCGAGCACGCCGATGATTACCAGAATGGCAACGCCGATCAGGCGTTTTTTCATCACGTCATTCATGATCAGGACTCCGCGCCTGCGCCACGGTGAAAAATGAACCACAGACGACGATACGATCGCCCGGCACGGCCGCTGCCTGCGCCGCGGCCAGCGCCTGTTCGGGGCTGGCATGAACAGGCCCGGCATGGCGCAGCCGCGCGGCCAGCGCCTCGCCCGTCAAGCCGCGCGTACTGAGACCGTCGAGTCCGGCCGGATACAGCGCGTCGGCCCAGGGCATCAACCGCCGGCCGACGGCTTCCACCGGTTTGTCCGCCAACATACCCAGCACCACGTGTGTCCGTCCCGAAACAGGCCGCTGCTGCAGCGATTCCGCCAGCAGAGCCACCGCATCCTCGTTGTGGCCCACATCGTAGATGATCGCTATCGGAGCGTCGATAACTTCGCGCCGTCCGGGCAGTAATGCCTGCCGGGCGCAGGCGCGCCGGATATCCTCGGCGCCCGGCCGGTACCCGGCCGCGCCTGCGCCCGCGATTGCGAGGGCGAGATTGTCGGGGTGCACGGCCGCATGCGGCACGATATCGAGGCAGGTCGCGCCATCCGACCATGTCCAGCGTTGCGGCGCGCACGTCAACTCGAAATCGCGGCCCAGACACGCCAGATGCGCGCCGCAGGCCGTGGCCGCGGCCGCAATGCTGTCCGGCGGACGCCTGTCGCCACAGAGCGCCGGCCGCCCGGCGCGCATGATGCCGGCCTTCTCGCGACCGATCGCCTCACGGGTATCGCCGAGCCAATCCGTGTGGTCGAGACCGATCTGCGTGATCAGCGCCACATCGGCATCCACGATGTTGACCGCATCGAGCCGCCCGCCGAGCCCGACCTCCAGTACGGCGACATCGACCGCCATGCGCCGAAAGATGACGAGCGCGGCGAGCGTGCCGAACTCGAAGAACGTCAGGGACGTCCCGCCGCGCGCTGCCTCGACGGTCTCGAAGGCCGCGATCAGGGCCGCATCGCCGACCGGCTCGCCGTCGATGGCGATGCGCTCGTTGTAGCGCCAGAGATGGGGCGAGGTGTAGCACCCGACCCGGGCGCGCACGCCGATCAGGCCCGCGACCAGGGCCACACAGCTGCCCTTGCCGTTGGTGCCGGCCACGGTGATCGTGGCATGCGGCGGCGGCATCAGGCCGAGCCGATCGGCCACCGAGCGCACGCGACCGAGGCCAAGCTCGATCTCGCTCGGATGCATCGCCTGCTGGTAATCCAGCCACTGGGCCAGCGTCCGGCGCGCAGACGCCGGACGCTGCGGGTCCTGCTCGCTCACGCCTGGCTCGTCACCTCGGGCGTTTCGGCTTCCTCGGGCGCCGGCGGGCGATGCATGAGCGTGGACACGACGCGGTGAATGCGATCGCGTAGATCGGCACGTTCGACGATCATGTCGATGGCACCGTGCTCGAGCAGGAATTCGCTGCGCTGAAAGCCTTCCGGCAACGTCTGCTTCACGGTCTGCTCGATCACGCGCGGTCCGGCAAAGCCGATCAGCGCTTCGGGTTCGGCCACGTTGATGTCGCCCAGCATGGCGTAACTGGCCGCCACGCCGCCCATGGTCGGGTGCGTCAGTACCGAGACGAACGGCAGCCCGCGATCCGCCAGCCGCGTGAGGGCGGCACTGGTCTTGCCCATCTGCAGCAGCGAGAACAACCCCTCCTGCATGCGGGCACCGCCCGAGGCCGAGAAGAACACGAACGGCGAACTCGCCTCGATCGCGGCATGCACGCCGCGCACGAACGTCTCACCGACCACGCTCCCCATCGAGCCCCCCATGAACTGAAAGTCCATGGCGCCGGCGACGATCGGCATGGATTTGAGGCTGCCGGTCATCATGATGACCGCTTCGCGCTCACCGGAGTCCTTCTGCGCCGCCGACAGGCGATCGCGGTATTTCCTGGAGTCGCGGAACTTGAGCGGATCCCGCGGTTCGAGATCGCGGGCGATCTCGGTGCGATCGCCCGCGTCGAGAAAGAAATCCAGACGTTGGCGGGCGCGCAGGCGCTGGTGCGTGTTGCACTTCGGGCAGACATGCAGCGTCCGCTCCATCTCGGCGGTGTACAGCACCGCGCCGCAGCTGCTGCACTTGGTCCACAAGCCTTCCGGGACGCTGTTCTTGCGCCGAGAGGCATCGTTTCGCATCTGCGATGGCATGATTTTTCCGAGCCAACTCATACGCTTTCGCCCTCCTGTTCGCGTTCGTCCCGTTGCTTGGCGTCTGCCAGGTCGATCGCGGCACGCATCGCCGCCAGCGTTTCGCGCAGTTCCGCGGTGGCCGTGGCCACATCGTGCCCGTGTTCCGCGATCCGACTGACCAGCGCGCTGCCCACGATCACCGCATCCGCCACCGCGGCCACGGCCGCCGCGTTGTCCGGCGTGCGAACACCGAAGCCCACCCCGACCGGCAGCCCCGTCGCACGCCGGATCGGCGCGATCTGGGCCGCCAGACTGTCGGTGTTCAGGCTCGACGCACCGGTGACGCCCTTGAATGAAACATAGTAGATAAAACCGGCCGCGTTTTCGCAGATCCGGCCAATGCGCGACTCGCCGGTGGTCGGCGCGATCAGACAGACCGGGTCGACACCGGCCACCCGCAGCTTCGGCGCGATATCCGGCGCTTCCTCGGCGGTCATGTCGACGATCAGCGCGCCGTCGACCCCGGCAGCCGCCGCCTGTTCGCCGAATGCCTCGAGCCCCATGGAATCGATGGGGTTGAAATAGCCCATCAACACCACCGGCGTGTCGGTATCGCGTTCGCGAA
The DNA here is from genome assembly GCF_052044155.1 of Salinisphaera sp. SWV1. Classification (NCBI taxonomy): domain Bacteria; kingdom Pseudomonadati; phylum Pseudomonadota; class Gammaproteobacteria; order Salinisphaerales; family Salinisphaeraceae; genus Salinisphaera; species Salinisphaera sp. SWV1. Next base: position 3,544 of record NZ_JBQDYE010000002.1, on the reverse strand, counting down.
ACCGCGCGACCATGGCCAGCACGTCGCGCAGGCTCGTGCCGTGCGCCAGCGCACGCTCGCAGGCCGCCTGGATCACCGGGCCGTCGGCCATCGGATCGGTGAACGGTACGCCCAGCTCGATGACATCGGCACCGGCCGCCACCAGCGCATGCATGAAATCGACGGTCGCGTCCTGCCCCGGATCACCGGCGGTCAGAAAAGGGATCAGCGCGGTGCGCTGCGCCTGCTTGAGTGCGGCAAAACGATCGGCGAGACGGCTCAAAGCGTTTCTCCCTCGGCTTCGGCCACGCTGGCCATGTCCTTGTCACCCCGGCCCGACATGTTCACCAGGATGTTGGCCTCCGGGCTCATCCCGGCGGCCAGTTTCTTGGCGTAAGCGACGGCATGGGCCGACTCCAGTGCCGGCATGATGCCTTCGATGCGAGTGCATTCATGAAACGCGGCCAGCGCTTCGGCGTCGGTGACATCGACATAGTGCGCCCGGCCAATGTCCTTGAGCCAGGCATGCTCGGGCCCGACGCCGGGATAATCCAGCCCGGCCGAGATCGAATGCGTGCCCTGGATCTGGCCGTTGTCGTCCTGCATCAGGTAGGTGCGGTTGCCGTGCAACACGCCCGAGCGCCCGGCCGAAAGCGGTGCCGCGTGCCGGCCGCTGGCGATGCCGTCGCCCCCCGCTTCCACGCCGTAGATGGCGACCTCTTCATCGTCGAGGAACGGATGGAACAGGCCGATCGCGTTCGATCCGCCCCCCACGCAGGCCACCAGCGCGTCCGGCAGGCGCCCGGTTCGGTCCAGCATCTGGCGGCGCGCCTCGCGGCCGATCACCGCCTGAAAGTCGCGCACCATCGCCGGATACGGCGCCGGGCCGGCCACCGTGCCGATGATGTAAAAAGTGTCGTCCACGTTGGCGACCCAATCGCGAAGCGCGTCGTTCATCGCATCCTTGAGCGTCTTCGAGCCGGACTCGACCGGCCGCACCTCGGCGCCCAGCAGGCGCATGCGGTAGACATTGGTCGCCTGGCGGCGCATGTCCTCGCTGCCCATGAACACCACGCATTCAAGCCCCAGACGCGCGGCGACCGTGGCCGTGGCCACCCCGTGCTGGCCCGCGCCAGTCTCGGCGATGATGCGCGTCTTGCCCATGCGCGCGGCCAGCAGTGCCTGGCCGATGGTGTTGTTCACCTTGTGCGCGCCGGTATGGTTCAGATCCTCGCGCTTGAACCAGATCTTCGCCCCGCCGACCACCTTCGACAGGCGTTCGGCGTAGTAGATCGGGGTCGGCCGGCCGACATAGTCGGCCAGATCGGCATCCAGTTCGGCCATGAATGCCGGGTCCCGGCGGGCGTCGGCATAAGCCGCGGCGAGTTCGTCGAGCGGTGCCATCAGCGTCTCGGCGACGAACTTGCCGCCGTACGGCCCGAAGTGGCCCCGGGCATCGGGCATGTCGCGCCAGGCGTGCGGGCCGTGGGCTGCGGGATTCGCCGGGTCCTTGGATATCGTCGTACTCATGCCTTACCCATTTCGGTTACTGCGTTGACGAACACACGCATGCGTTCGCTGCTTTTCACACCGGGCTCGCTCTCGACCCCGCTGCTGACATCCACTGCATACGGTGCAAACCGCGCAATGGCTGCACCCACATTACCCGGCGTCAGCCCGCCCGCGATCACGATCGGCCGATCGATCGTCGCTACCGTGGCCTGCCAATCGAACGCGCGTCCCTGGCCGCCGGCCTCGCCGACGCGATTCGCGTCGAGCAGAAAAGCCGCGGCGCGCGGATGCCGCTCGGCCCAGTCGGTCAGGACCACCCCCGGCTCACCCATCGGCACAGCCTTGATGTATGGGCGATCGAAGGCATTGCAAAAATCCGCCGACTCGGCGCCGTGGAACTGGATGACATCGATCGGGACCGCGGCCAGGATCCGGACGATCTCGTCGGGATCGTCGTCCATGAACAGCGCAACCCGTGACACGAACGGCGGCAGTGCCGCCGCGATCACGGCGCCCCGTGCCGCCGTGATGCGCCGACTGCTCGCTGCCGCAAATACCAGCCCGACCGCATCCGCCCCGGCCGAGGCCGCCGCGCGCGCATCGGCGACGGAGCGCACGCCGCAGATCTTCGTGCGCACACGGTTGACCGTGATCGGCTCGGCTGTATCGAGGGCTGTCATAGACCTATCATTTTACCAGCCCGCGTCATCGAGGGGCGGTTCGGGCAATTGAATATCTTCGGGATAATGCACGCGCCGCAGCGATAAACCCGCCGCTGGCGCGGTCATGCCGGCGCGGCGCCGATCCCGGCCGCCCAGCAACTCGCCCACCCATGCCGGCGCCGCCTCGCCGCGCCCGACCACGGCCAGCGTGCCGGCAATGTTACGCACCATGTGATGCAGGAATGCATTGGCCCGCACGTCGATGCGCACCCAGTCGCCGAGACGGGTGACGCTGACATGATGTACTTGGCGAACCGGGCTCTTGGCCTGACAGCCCGCGGCGCGAAACGCGCTGAAGTCGTGCCGGCCGACGAGTGCCTGCGCTGCGGCGTGCATGGCCTCGTGGTCCAGGCGTTTGTGCACGTGCCAGACACGATTGCGCCAGAGCGCCGACGGCGCATCGCGATCGATGATCCAGTAGCGGTAATCGCGAGCAATCGCATGGAAGCGGGCATGAAAGGTTTCCGGCACGGGCACGAACCACTGCGGCGCGATATCGTCGGCCAACCAGCGATTGCTGCCCAGCAGCCAGCTGCGATCGCGACGCTCGGCCCGGGTGTCGAAATGCACGATCTGGCCCTGCGCATGCACCCCGCTGTCGGTGCGTCCGCTGCAAATGGTGCGGATCGGCTCATCGGCCACCTTCGATAATGCCGCCTCGAGGCTGTCCTGCACGCTGGGCGCATGCGGCTGGCTCTGCCAGCCGCTGTACGCGGAACCGTCGTATTCAATGCAGGCGGCCCAGCGCATCAGGCGGCCCCGCCCCGAGCAGGTCCATGCCGCTCAGGAATCGAGGCGCTCGAGCAGTCGCTCGGCCTCGTCGCGCTGGGCGTCGTCGCCCCGCGTTCGCACATCGACAAGCAGCTCGCGGGCGGCGGCGCTGTCTTCCATGTCAAGGTACATTCGGGCGAGATCGAGACGGATCTCCACGCTGTCGTTCGGGTCATCGTCGGTCGGCCCAGCGGTCTCGGAAGGCGGATCGTACAGGTCGAACCCGCCGGGATCGATCATTTCGAGACCATAGGGATCGGGGCGGCCTGCAGCCGGCGTGGCGCCGCGGGTCTCGCCGGGCACATCGGTAGCGGGTCCGCTGTCGGCATCGAAATCCAGCCCCGGCGCCCCGTCCGCGCCCAGATCGTGCTCACGCGCCCCGGTCTCCGGCAGCGATTGCGTCTCGAAGGCCAGGGCCTCGATTTCTTCGTTCGTGGCCGGGCGGCGATGCGCCAGCAGGTCGCGATGAGCGGGCGCCGCTGCCGCAACCGGTTCGAAACGCATCGCGGGATCAGGCGCCCGCGCTGACTCGGCGGCGGCAGGGGTGGAGATCGGGAGCG